>JALYIG010000053.1 GCA_030775885.1 Acidobacteriota bacterium
ACATCTCCTTCCGTAGCCAGAATGGCCGCTGGTTCACAGGTCAGGCCCAGTACACGCTCGCAAGCTTCGAAGGCAACACGGGCGGCATCAACTGGTTCCCGCAGGACCAGTACAACCCCAATGCCGAATGGGGCCGCTCCACCCAGGATTCCCGACACCGGCTCAACCTGATCGGCAACATCAACCCGGATCACTGGCTCACCCTGGGCGTAAACCTCGCCTTTTACTCAGGCACCCCATATAACGAATCCACCGGCACTGACTTCTACCACACCCTCTTGGGCAACGCCCGTCCCGCCGGCGTCGGTCGAAATACTCTCCAAGGCGCAGCCACCGCCGAACTTGACCTCAGCTATGCCCACGACTTCTATCTCACCAAAGCCAGGGACGAAAACGCCCGCGTTTTTACCGCCGAATTCTCAGCGTTCAACGTGCTCAACCACTCCAACTACACCGACTATATCGGCACCGTGACCTCGTCCCACTTCGGCCAACCCACCTCCGCAAACCCCGGCCGGCAACTCCAGTTCTCCATCGGCTACCGCTTCTAGCGTGGAGCTACGCCCACCACCCCCATCATCCGCCCCGCAAAACCGCTCTCTCCGCGGTGCGAAAAATACTTCGGCCGCCCCCCCACTCGAGCGCACGCCGAACACTCCCCCACCACCGTAATCCGCTTCGCCTTCAGTCCCGCATCCAGCAACTGCCGCCGATTCGCCTCCCAAAGATCCAGGTGAATCTGCGGCCCGATATTCGAGTGTCCCGGAGCCCGCGCTGTCAGGAAGAGCAGCGGGTACTTATCCCGCACCGGATCCGAATCGTAAACCTCGGTAAACAGCTCAGGCGCATACGCGAACTGCGACTCGAACTCAAACCGCACCTCTTCCCCAACCGAGTAGCAGCACGGCCCGATCGATGGTCCAATCGCGGCCACCAGGTCCTCCGGGCGCGACCCGTAGCGCAACCGCATCCGCCCAATCCCGCGCTCCGCAATCCGCCCAAGCGTCCCACGCCAGCCCGCATGGAATGCCGCCACTGCCTTACGCTTCACATCCACCACCAGCACCGGAACGCAGTCGGCGACCTGAACTCCCAGCATCACGCCCGGCACATCCGTCATCAGCCCGTCGCCGCGCAGCAAGGCGCGCCCTGTAGGGGTTTCCAGCCGCCCTTCGCTTGCGCAGTCCCCCATTTCCACAACACGCACCATGTCAGAGTGAAACTGCCTTATAGTCAGTAACTTTTCATACTTACCTTCAACAATCGCACGAAGGAAAAGACGACGATTCTTAGTCACGTTCTGCTCCTCATCCTCCTTCGTCCAGCCGAGGTTCAAAGACCCCTTACTCACTCCAGGGTCGTACACCGACGACACGCCGCCGGACCTCGTGCTAAACCCGTGTCGCAGCCACCCATACTTTTCCCAGCCCGGCACTTTGACCGCCCTCGCCGCACGTCCGGGAGTCCGTTTTTTAGCCAGTTGCGAATCCTGCCGCTCCAGCCGCTCGCCTCCCTGCCAGGTCCCACCCAGCGTCTTCCGGCGTCCATGCCCGAGCCCCACCGACGCCAGCAGTTCGTCTACTTGCCCAATCGCTTCTGCGCTCTCAATCCAAGTCTTCACACCCCCATCTTACTTGCTCGACGACACCAACTTCACCTGGTCGATCTGGAACGCAAACGGCCCCGTCGCCACCCCACCCGAGAACAGGATCGCCTCCACATCCTTGCCATCCGTCCCACCAAACATCGCAAACGGGAGCGTGTACTGCTTCCACTCGGGCCCTGCCGTAAACGGGGCAATCTGTGGCATCTGCCCGCCTCCCACCGTGAACATCATCACGCGGTAAGTCCCACCATCTCCCTTGGCCCAAAACTGCAGCGCGCTCCGAGCCGATAGGTTAGTCGGCGCAAACGGAGCCGCACCCGGAGAAAACATCACCGCTGCCCAGGGGTAAGGCGTCCCTCCCGCGATGTTTCCTTCCACCTTCAGGGACTTCGCCGAGCTTTCCGCTCCGCCATCCATTACTGCAAACTTCACCGTCGACTTGCCGCCCATCATGCCGTCGGTCGAAGGCATCCAGCCCGCTCCGAACGCCGTCTTCATGCTTCCGTCGTCAAAGTCGCTGATCGTCCCCAAATCCGCGGCAGGCGTGCTTGCCTTGACTGCCACCTCTGCGGCCTTCCTGCTCTCCACAATCCCAGCCGCATACGCCGCCCGGTCAAACTCCACGCCAGCTTTCCACACAACCGCAATGTTCCGTGTGTCGCCGATATTCACCGACGGGTCCCCCGACACCAGCACCATGTCGGCCCGCATCCCCGGCGCAATCCGTCCCCGGTCGTCCAGGTGAAACGCTTTGGCCGGATTCTCCGTCGCAGCCCGCATAGCCTCGACGGGCGTCAAACCTGCCGCCACCAGCGATTCCATCTCGCCGTGCTCGCTCGCGCCAAACTCCGTCCCCGGATTAGGCGCGTCGGTCCCCGCCAAAATCAGAACTCCCGCTGCCTTCAACTGGTGGATCGACTCCACCGCCGCGTCGTACGTGCCCATCTTGCGGCCAAACGTCTTGCCCAGGTTCGCTACATCCGCCGCGGCCATGTAATCCGTCATCCGTGGGTCCTTGGCCAGCGTGGCGGCCTCTGGGCCACCGGTAATCGACTGCAACACCGACAGCGTCGGCACCACGAATGCATGATGCTTCGCCACCAGAGCCCCAAATCCCGCCGCAGGCACCTTGTCCACAAACAGGTGCATCAACCCGTCCGCGTTCGCCTCCAACGCGTCTACGGCCTCCTGGTAGGTCCCCACGTGGCACACCGCAAGCTTGCCGCGGGCGTGCGCCGCCACCACCAGCGCCTTTAAAGTGGCATTATCCAACGTCGGAATCTGCGTTCCGTAAGTCGATCCGTCGTCCAGAATGATCTTGATGTAATCCGAACCCTCGGCAATGCGGGCATCCACCCAGGCTTGCGCCTCCTCCGGCTTGGTCAACGTCGGAACGGCCATTCCATACTCCGTCCCATGCCCGTGAGGCGCCGTAGCCAGCGTCCCGGCCGAGTACAGGTCCGCCCCCTGAGCCTTTCCGGCCGCCAAATCTGCGCGCCTCTGCTTCACAAGTCCGATATCGTTGAACATGTCCAGATCGGTGGTCACCCCCAGCGCCAGCGATTCGGCCAAAGCGTTCTCCGGATACGCGTGCACGTGCGCATCGATCAGCCCTGGAATCAACATCTTCCCTGCTCCGTCCACTACTCTGACTCCTGCCGGAGCAGGCTTCGTCCCGACCGACACGATCTTCCCGCCATCGACCACCACAGTCTGGTGTTCGCGAACTGTATCTCCATCAAACAGCTTGACGTCGGAGATCGCGAACCGGCCGGCCGGAGTCTGCGACAGAGCCGCCGTTCCCACCAGAAAAGCGCCCCCGAGAACCCACCCGAACCGCAAGCCCACACTTACACTGGAACGAAGCATTTTTCCTCCTCATACGAATACTGAATAGGCCAAGCATCGCAGGCAGAGACGTAGACCGTCAGTGCTGAATGTGGATTACCCGGTTACATTTGTCATCAAGTTGAGCCTATGCTCTTGATTTTTCCGCTATTTGCCCGACCGTAGGTTGCATCCTGACAGGGCAATCTGTAAGATACGCGATTGCGCCCATGAGATCGAATGTACCCACCGCCGCGTTTCAGATTCTCCGCTCCCGCATCAGCAAAGTATGCGTCGCCATCATTGGTTCCACGCCCGCCGAGATGATCGAAAAGGCGACCGCCGTCGCCAGGGAGACACCTTTTCTCGAGTTCCGCCTCGACTACCTCGACAAGCCTCTGCTGGCGATGCCCAAGTTCAAGCAGTTCTTCGAGGACAACACCGCCGTGACTGCGATCGCTACCTGTCGGCGCGCCGTCCTCGGCGGCAAGTTCGCGGGCAACGTCGCTGCCGAAATGGAAGTCCTTAGCAAAGCCGCCGACTCCGGCTTCCACATCGTCGATCTGGAACTCGAGTCCGTCGAAGCCCTCAAGAAGGGTGAACTGCAAAAGCTCCGTGACAGCGGAATCGGCCTCATCATCAGCCACCACGACTTCAATGCCACCAAAGACCTCGACGGCATCTACACGCGCATCGATCCCTTCGCGCCCGACTTCGTCAAGATCGTCCCCACCGCCAAGTCCTTGTTCGACAACGTCACCCTCATTCGTTTCCTCGAGCGCATGAGCGACCAGACCAACATCATCGGCATCTGCATGGGCGACGCAGGCGTTATCTCCCGTGTCCTCGGCGTGCGCGCCGGCTCGGCATTCACCTTCGCCGCAGCGACCCCCGGAGAAGAAACCGGCCCAGGCCAGATTGCCGCCCGCACCCTCATCGAAACCTACCGCATCGAGCACGTCGACGCCGCCACCAAAGTCTACGGCGTTGCTGGAAACCCAATCCGCAGCTCACTCTCGCCGGTGATGATGAACACGGCCTTCCGCCGCGAAACGGTGAATGCCGTTTACCTCGCGCTCCAGACCACCAAACTTTCCGACCTGTTAAAGCTGGTCCACGAGATTCCCGTCCAAGGCGTTTCCATCACCATGCCGCTCAAGGAGGAAATCCTCCCGCACCTCGAGCAGACCGATCCCCTCTCCGCCAAAATCGGTGCAGTTAACACGATTCGCCTGCTCGACGGCAAACTCTACGGGTTTAACACCGACGTCGCCGGCATCGTCATCCCGCTGGAGAAGCGTCTCGCGCTGCGCGGCGCAAAGGTTCTCGTCCTGGGAGCCGGCGGAGCCGCACGCGCCGCCGTATTTGGCCTCCGCGACAAGGGTGCCGAGGTCTTCATCCTAAATCGCACGCCCGAGACGGCGCAAAAACTCGCCCGCCAGTCCGGCTCCAAAACCATCAAGAAGGATGCGCTCGCCAAGACCTCCTTCGACGTGATTATCAATGCTACGCCCGTCGGTATGGCCGGCAACAAGGCCGCGCCCCTGCTCGAAGCCAAGGACCTGAACGCGCGCCTGGTGTTTGACCTCGTCTACAACCCGCTGGAGACGCCCTTGATCCACATGGCGCGACAGAAGGGTATCCCCATCATCACCGGCGTCGAGATGTTCGTGCAGCAGGGTGCGCGCCAGTTCGAAATCTTTACCGGAAAGCCCGCCCCCGAAGAAGAGATGTTCCGCGTCGTCCTCCACGCGCTTCGCCATCAGGCCGAGACCGCAGCCGTCGAAGCGCCACAGCATCCGCATAAGGCAGCGGCGAAAGCTGCCCCCGTTGCAAAAGCACCGGCGAAAAAGCCCGCCCCGGCTGCAAAGCCCAAGCCGGCAGCCAAGCACGCACCAGCCAAATCCTCCAAGGCCCCTGCCGCCAAAGCAAAGCCGGCCGCAAAAAAGAAAAAGTAGCGATCGGGTGCCCCATCCTTCGCTGCTTCATCGCGAAGCGTGGGTTGCAAGCCCCACTTACGCCGGAAACCGCTTGAGCAGTTTATTCGCGCTGCGAAACCACGCACGTTCCCGTCGCCGCAGATATCCGGGCATATTCGGCTTCTTATCCAGCACCTTCTGCGCCCACTCGCGCGCCTCGGCATTCTTTCCCTTTGCGGCCAGCAGTTCCGCGAAGTTAAGGTACGTCTCCGACGCCACCGACCGCGCCGTCACGGCTCGAAACTGCTCCTCCGCCTGCACCATCTGCCCGGTCCGCGCATAGGCGTGTGCAAGCAACCCCGCCGCGCGATAGAAATCGTACCCTGGCTCCTTCGCAACAGTGTTTTCCAGGTCGGGCAGAGCGCCCGCCGCATCTCCCAGCATGATCGCGCACACTCCGCGCCGGTAAAAAGCGTCAATCGAATCTGACCTTGCCGCAATCGCCTTCTCGAATGCCGCCCGCGCCAGACCCATCCGGCCATCGTCCATATACAGGTCGCCCAGCTCTTCGTAGTTCCCTGCCGAAGGATTGTCGTACACCGCTCGCTCCAGCTCCCGAATTCGCTTGCGCCGCGGAAACACCTTCACCGATCCGCGCAAGAGCCCCAGGTCCGGCACAGCCTCGGCAAACAGATAGACGACCGCACCAATCGGCCCGAGAAACAGGATCACCCACAGCCACCAGGTATCCGGCCGTCGCCGGATAAAGTGGATGATGGCCGCCGCCTGCAGCAGCAATCCCCACGGATAAAACAGTCCGGTCAACATCCCCATGCGGTGTATTACTCCGCCGCCAGATTACACGGCGCGCCGCCCCGGGCGAAATCACAAACTTCTACGCCCATCCCCCACCAACACGTAATACAGCAGCGACTCCAGCGAAATCTCCTTGAGTTCCTCTTCGGTCAGCATCTTCTTCTCCTCATCACGCCTACTCGCCTGCAACTTCGAGCCTCTGCCCTGCCCGCCGCCATCCACAACCACGCTTGCCATGTTCACCAAGTCACCATCCTTCGCTCGGACTAAACCGCCGGCTTTTGTTCCGCTGCAGGCTCGCGCTCATTACCCCAGCCGCAGCCCCAGCGCCCACGCATCCCTGCACGCATCCGTTCGCGCTCCTCGGGACTCATCTTCTCCCAGCGCTCTGCCATATCGCGCTTCCATCTGGACCCGCCTCCGCCACGCCCATGGAAGCCGCCAAACAAAAGCTTGCTCAGGATCAGCAGGCCCAGCGCCTGCCAGAACGTAACCGTCGGCAGGCCAAACAGCATCGGCATCAGCCAGTTCCACAAACTCATCGTCACGTAGCCGAACAGCGATATAGCCAGAATGCCAATCGGGATCATAATCAAAACTTGTACAGCTCGATTCCTTCTCATCTCACTCACCTCACTTCGCAAAATCATCTTTCATCTCCTGCAATCGTTCGCGCAGATGCAGCACCGCATACCGCTTGCGTGACAGCAGCGTGTTCACACTCACGCCCGTCTCTTCGGCAATTTCTTTGAAACTGCGCCCCAGCAACTCGTGCGCCACAAACACCTCGCGCTGTTCCGGGGGCAACTCGTGCAGAGCCTCATCCAACGCGTCCAGCATCACATTGCGCGCGTACACCGCATCCGGACCCGCATCGGGCGATGGCAGCAGGTCCTCGAGTGCGCGCGCCCCGTCCCCTTCGTCGCCCATTACAACATCGCTCAGCGACCCAGCCTTCTTCCTGCGAAACAAGTCTGTAATCCGATTCCGCGCCACTCGATACAGCCACGCGGTCACTTCTTCGATCGGCCTGGTCAGCCGGTACGCTTGCGTCAGCTCGTAGAACACTTCCTGCAACACATCTTCTGCATCGCCGATATCCGTCACCCGTTTGCGGATAAAGCTTCGCAAACGCGGCTCGTCTCGTTCGACTGCATCCGCAATCGCCCGGTCCTGCTCGTCGATCGTCCAGTCCGGGATCGTCATGGCCTTCCCTGCATTCAACGGCTCGCTCCGTCAGCTTCTACTGTGTTAACGGATCAAAGCGCAAAATATTGTACGCACAGGGAACTTGCCGGGTTCAACCCACGCAATCCTCTGTGCTCCGTGATCTCCGTGATTCGCTTTGCTCTTACTGTTCCACCCGCAACACCGGCAACAGACTCGAGTAATCATCCGTCCACAATCGCAGCCCAGGCTGCCGCGCAATCCGCATCACCGCGTTGCTCACTCCCGGCTTCGCGAAAAACCCCGCATCTCCACTCACCAGCACCCACGTCGCGCGATAAGCACCCTCTGCCGGAACCTCCATGCTCTCCACCAAGCGTGCCTGCATCCTCTCCGCGTCCGCCAACTGCGCAATCTCCGGCGCAAGGTTTAGATACGAGTTCGACACATGGAACGCAATCACACCACCCGGAGCAAGCTGCCGCCGATACACCTCCATTGCCTCTCGAGTCAGCAGATGCAACGGGATCGCGTCACCCGAGAACGCATCCACCACCAGCACATCGAATCCCTGCGGCGCCTCCCGGCTCAGCATCGCCCGCCCATCGCCTTCAGCCACCGTCACCGCCGCCTGCGATTCACGCAGGTACGTAAATAGATTCCGCGCGACCGGCTCGACCAGCGGATTGATCTCGTAGAACCGCATGCGATCTCCCGCCTCGCCATACGCCGCCAGAGTCCCAGCACCCAGCCCGATCACGCCGACATTTTTTGCACGGCCCTCGCAGCAATGCCGCAGCGCCACCCCTACGCCGGAATCCTCACCGTAGTAGGT
>JALYIG010000054.1 GCA_030775885.1 Acidobacteriota bacterium
GTTCTGCTTCACTGAAACGACCTCAAGTGCCGGAACCACGAACTCAGCATCCGGATTCTGGGTATTTCCGCCGCTTTGAGGCGCGTTCGCTTGGCTCAAAGCTTTCGGGTTGGAAGTGAAACCGTGCGCAGGCATAGGGGGCTTCGACGTCACGGAAGTTGGGGTAGGCGCAATCTGAGTAGAACTGAAGTGACTGATCTGAGGCAGCACGGCAGCAAGCATCGGTATTGTTGGCGTGGACGTAGGTGAAGCGACGGGCGTAGAGGGTTTTGTGGCCAGCACCAACAAGGGATGCGCAGCCTTTACTTGGCCCAACATGATAGGCACGGCAATTGCGGCCAACCCAACCGCAAGTAGCAGGAGCTTCCTGCCGAAGTCCAGTTTGCGCACGATGTGTTCGGTCATGATCTTGACGATGCGCTTCTTCAGGTCAGCCCCTGTGATGCCAGAAACGCAAGCCAGCGGAGACTCAGAGCAGAATTTGCATACCTTTAGAATGCTCTCCGCATAAACATGAGGCTCTTTGCACAGCAGCATCACCTCTTCATCGCACGCGCGTTCGCGTTCCTCTTCCAGCCGCCCTCCCACCCACCAGACCAGAGGATGGAACCAGAAGATGGCTTCCACCAGCATGTGGATGAAAGCGGTCAGGTTGTCGCGGCGGCTTACGTGGCACATCTCGTGAGCGAGGATCGCCTCAATGTGCCCGTCGTCGAGGTGCTGGGAGATTCCCGCAGGCCATATCAGCACTGGCCGGACAATGCCAAAGATTCCTGGCTCCATCCAGTTTCGAGAAAGCAGCAGCTTGATCCCCTGGTGGACTCCTCCGCTCAGTTCCAGGCGGCGCAGAGCATCAATCTCGCGACCTTCTCCTAGCGGCACAGCTTCCCGCATCCCGATCGAAACACGAATCCAGCTTGTCGCCCACACAAGCAATACGGCGATGACCCCGCTAAGCCACACCGCGACCAGCAGCGCAGGCAGCAAATGAACTGGAACTGGCGGAGCAGATGGAGTTGTCGGCTGGGGGCTCTGGTAAATCGCGAGCGCATCCTGTTGTGCAAACGGTTGGCCTACCTCCTCAATCGCCGAGTACACGGCGGTATGCGCCGGTACATCCACCTGGGGTGTCGCCAGATAGCTGCCTATGGTGATCAAAAGCGAAAACGGGATCAGGAACTTCAGTGAGGCTGCCATCCATATCCAGTAGCGGACTCGGGCCTGGTTCTTTCGCAACGCCCACGCGAGGAGCCCAGCGACGGCAGCAAAGAGAGTCGATTGCCACAGGTGATTGGCCGCCTTCGGCGCAACGGAGGTCCATAGGGCAGATAAGGCTGGCAAGATCATGAGCTCTCCTTGTTCTCCAACCCTCGTAGGGTCTTCTCAGCTTCCTTCACGTCTTCCGGGGTTAGCTTGCCGTACTTGACCAAGTGCGCCACCACCGGCTGCGTGCGTCCACCGAACAGAGCCAACAGATCATCGATCAACCGCCGTTGTGCTGCGCTTCTGGACACTGCTGCCGCAAAGATGTGTGAATTGCCGATCTTCTTGACGCGGCCCACGATCTTCTTCGCTTCCATCCGAGTGACCGTGGTCTGAATCGTTGTGTAGGCCGGTCGGTTCTTACTGGGAAAAGCTTCCTGGATCTCACGGACCGAACAGTCACCTTTGGTCCAGAGAGTCTCCATGATCCTGAGTTCGAGCTTCGAGAGTCTAGGTGTCGCCATCATTTCTTCCCACTCATGTAGTCCACCCTCCTACTAATGTGGGAGACAATAACATAGCCAATTCAGCAATTGCAAGCGGCTAGCTTTGGAGGTTGATCTTTGGACGGTTTGGATCGGGCGGATCATTCCCAAGGTATGGGGAACTCTCTCGTAGTCGCTTTTGACAAAAGTACATATATACTGCAACGTAGTTTATATGACTGCCTCGCTCGGCGAATTCGAACAGATAGCGCTGCTGGCAATTTTGCGGTTGGGAGACGAGGCGTATGGGGTCACGATCCGGGAAGAGATCCTCCGCTGCACCAAGAGGGACGTGTCGCCGGGTGCGCTGTATACCTGCCTAGGGCGCATGGAGGACAAAGGGCTGGTGCAGTCGCGGACCGGCGAACCAACGTCAGAACGCGGTGGACGTGCCAAGCGATTCCTCACCGTTACCAACTCTGGACGTGCCGCGCTGGTCGATGCGCAGCGGGCGTATCAAAAGCTGCTTCTTGGGCTTGATCTCTTGAAGACAGATTCAGGAGGAGCAAATGGATAAGCTGGAATTCCTCGAAGGTGTCCTCGCCCACGCTCCCCCCGACCGCGCCGCCTCTATCCTCGGGGACCTCCTCGAAACCGCGCGGACCAGAGGTCGCGTCTGGTTCTGGTCCTCCTTCACCCGAGTGCTCTGCTCTCTCGCTTGGCGCGTCCCAGCAGCATGGGTCGGGGCCTACGCCTTCGGCGCTGGCGTAATCGCCTTGATGATGACTCATGACCCGCTTTGGCTTAGCGCCGATTTCAGGAACATCAACCCATCAGGACCGATCTCCATCCCGGCGTTGTTGATCGTCACAACTCCGGGGATGGCCCTCTGGTTCGTCGCCCCCTACGCCGCTCGCATCCGGGCCGCCGCCATCGTCGCCACGTCTGTGATTCCGTTCTCCTGAGCCGCCTCCTCCCAGAGCCCCTTGGTCGCCATCGCCAGTACGGTCCGCTCTCCGCCAGCATTTGATCGTCGGTGAGCGGAGCCTGAGCAGCAGACAAGTCGTTGAAGTAGGTCGTGCCCCGGCCTAATCCTCCCGTAATTCGCAAGAATCGAGATGGTATATCTTCTAGCGTGAGGGCCACTATGCATGGTTCAGTTGATTGGAAGAGCGCTCCCAAAAACGCCGTTTGGTGGGCTCTAGATGCCGATGGGACTGCGCACTGGTTCAAGTCGCCAAACGTCGCGCCATTTACCGCTTTCTGGTTCGCAGACGAGGAGCCCGCCCCGCTCTTTGGCTACGTTGGGGACTGGCGCGAAAGCCTCACGCCGAGGCCGGACTAACTAGTCGGAAGGACTGACTTCCCGAGTATTGGCCGTCGAGAACGCACCAACTAGGATATTGACCGTTCGCCGACGTCCCGGGAGCCTCTACATCGCATCCGTGATCACCAGGGAAGGGAATGGACACCCGAGGCATTCGATCGTGGATGGCCGCCCGTCTCGGCCCGCTTACCATCCTCACTCTTTGAAACTTCAAGCTGCTGCTGGATTCGAGCAGACTGGTCTCTGTAGTGCGCCACCTCGTTCACCAACCGGCAGACCGTAGCGCGAGACACTCCATGCTTCTTGGCGACCACGGTGAGGCTCAAGCCGGTCCTGCGATCACTGACGATCGCAACGCGATCGACATCAAGAGGGGCTCTGCCAATGCGGCGGCCATCAAGCTTGGCGCGGCGCATACCTGCCCGGACGCGCTCCACGATGAGGGACCGTTCGAGTTCCGCGACAGCCGAGACTATCACGACGATCGCGCGTCCCAGGGGGCCGTCCGTGTCGATGGCTTCCCGCTGAGAGAGAAACTGGATGCCGAGGTCGTTTAACTCATCGAGGACCTGCAGAAAGTGTTTAGTGCTGCGAGCCAGCCGATCACAGGACCAGACAAGGACCACATCGAAGCGGTGCCGGTGAGCGTCCTTGAGTAGCCGATCTAACGCAGGACGCCGGGCCTTGGTGCCTGAGACCCCGTGGTCGGTGTACTCATCAACGATCTCGAATCCACGCTGGCTCGCAAACTGCCGAAGCTCGTGTAGCTGCGTCTCGGGATGCTGGTCCAAGGTGGAGACTCGGACATAAAGGCAGGCACGCTTCATGCGGACACCTCTTGGCGCGGGGGGAAGGCCGCCGGAGTAAACACGAATGGGCGTAGTCGCCTCGCTATGGACGATTTCGAACATCGGGCGGGAGGGATCGCGAGGAGCAACTCGACTCCGATCTGGGCGAGATTGAGGTCTGATTCGAGGATGACGACCTCCGACAGGGAGGCCCCGAGTTGTTGCTCGATCCATTTCTTGTGTTGTGCAATCGCTCGACGGGCAAAGTCCGGTCGGACTGCAAACTCATTGATAATGTTGATGATCGTGGCGCTGTCCATACCCCCACTCTGTTGGGCTGGCTCGTTATCGGGAAGTGTTTCTTAGTGAACCCTTGCCGCACGCCTTGCCGCTGCAACCGCTGGGAACCTCCAAGTGTCAAGGTAGAGTCCAAGATGCAAGCGACAGCATGTCAAGTAATTCGTAAACCGACTCTAGCCGGACACTATAAGTGTCAGGTATCTCCGTGGCAGTGGGGTATACGTCAAGATGACACCAACGGCATCCCCGGCACCCTTGAGAACGTGAAATAGTGTCACTGTGTGATTCAGAATGTGGTGGACCCGTTGGAGGCGACCGTTGCTGCTGCCTTCTTCCTCCCCCACCGCGTTCGAAGGTATGCGCTCCAGATCCAAAGTATCCACGCAACCATTGCAGCCCATGAGAGAAAGACAAGCTCGTCCATCGTTCCTAGACGGGTGAAATCACCAACCGGAAATATGGCGGCGGAATAGGCACCGAACACTCCAAGAGGTAACGCTGGAAGAGCGGCGATGAGGAACAAGAGCACGCCTCTTTTCTCGATAAAACGTCTCTCGGTCGGACCACCCAACGACTTTGCCCTTCGGTAAATGGATTCGCTCTGGACATGACATGCCACCAAGAGAAAACCGGCCATCAGAATCGAACCCAGGACTAGATCAGCGATAATCGCTTTCCATTCGACGTGACGATAGCCGTCGTAGCCTACACCTGCTCGCTGGTAGATATCTGCCACCGCCATGCAGATAGAGCTAATGCTCCATGCAATCGAGAAATAGTATGAAAATCCCAGAAACCATCCTTGGAAGTTCGTTGGGGTGAACCAGAGTGTGAGCTTTCTCCATTTGGACAATGGCCAATACTGCTTGGCACCAATGCGCTCAGCAAGTTCCTCTTGCTTCCTCAGTTCTGCGAACAGAGCGTCTCGTTTCCGATCTATCAACTGCACAACCGAATCGATATCTTCGCTTTCTGAAGTATGTTTGGCGACGACGAGGTTGCGCCGTTCTGCATTTAGTCCTTCCAGACTCTTGTACAACCCAGCGATCCTGCTCTTCCTGGCTAACCCTTGCACCTTTGTGATTAGCGGCTTGACGACACTGATCAGGATCGCCGAGATCAACGACTCTCCTACCTTCCGTGCCAATTCCGCACTCTGCGATAAGTCTTGATGTGGAAGGGTGCTGTCCATTAATGGTTGAACTCCGTAGAACGCGGTGCCGGAAGTGTACTACGAGATAACTCTGGCAGGAGGTCGGTAACCGACTGGGGTGAAGTCTTCAGTGCACCCTCTTGCCGTAGGGCGATCGATGCCACTCTACGCGATGAAGTCCGTCATCGTGTTTCGACACTTGGAGCAGAGACAGGCTCGATGATGGCGAGGGTACCGGTTGTCGGCGGTCTGGCGGCCAGCATAGCAGTTGCGAGAACGTACAGCAGACAGCCCACAATTCCCTGGACCTCTGGAAACGTGTGATTTCCAACATCAAAAAGAACGCCCCAGATAATCGCCGAGGGGATCAACGCGGTTGCCGTGGACAACTCCAGATACCGGAAGGAAAGATTGGCCAGTGCGTTCCCCACCACACTCAGGGCGCAGATGGCCCCAAGAAGGAGACCAATGGAGCCAACGGGCGTAATCCACGGGCCATGTTTGAAGCTGAGTGCGACAGGCATAGTGGCCAGGTTCAAGCACCAGGTGATGTCGAAAGGCTTCCACATCGACGGCAGGCTCTTAAGCATCGCGTAGGCGATTGACGCCGCGCACATGCCACTCAAGCCAACGAACCAGACCATCGCATTAACGTCTGCCCGTGACCCGTGCCAGAATATGGCACTGGCGACAACGACCAGCGCAACATTCAGAAAGCGGCCTACGGTGAGCCTCTCCTGGCCTGCCAGGGCACCCAGAAC
>JALYIG010000055.1 GCA_030775885.1 Acidobacteriota bacterium
CCTGAACGATTCGCGTGCCGACACTCTTCGTGCCTATATCCGAGTGTTGTCGCGAGCGTTGCCAAGGGCGTTCCTGCTGGAAAATGTGCAAGGACTTGCCTTCTCAAAGAAAGATGAAGGCTTGAAATACCTGCTGACGCAAATCAAGCGCATTAACACGACGACGGGCAGTAACTATCGACCAAGTGTTCGAGTTCTCAATGCTGCTGCATACGGTGTTCCGCAGATGCGAGAACGAGTGTTCGTCGTGGCATTTCGAGACGGACAGGAGTTTAAGTTTCCCGACGAAACGCATTTCGATCCAACAAACGTGAATGCACAACTCGACCTCACCCGGCCTCGGATGACACCCTATTTGACTGCGTGGGATGCAATCGGTGACGTTGTTCCGGCCTCGGACGAGGATCTAACTCTAAGAGGAAAGTGGGCGGGTTTGCTGCCGTCAATCCCCGAGGGACAGAATTACCTGTGGCATACAGACCGCGGAGGAGGAAGACCGCTCTTCGGGTGGCGTCGGCGCTATTGGTCTTTCCTCCTGAAACTCGCAAAGGCCCGGCCGTCGTGGACGCTCCAGGCTCAGCCCGGACCCGCGATAGGGCCGTTCCATTGGGAGAATCGGCGCTTAAGCTCGCGGGAAATGTGTCGGATACAAACATTCCCCGATGACGTTCAGGTATATGGCAGTCGTACCTCCGTACAAAAGCAAATCGGGAATGCAGTTCCATCATTGCTCGCTGAAGTACTTGCCCGCCAGATAAGGCAACAACTATTTAATGAGCGACTGGAGACCAGCCATCCACAGCTAGTGCCGAGAACGAACCGGCCTCTACCGGCGCCGGAGCCGATCACGAGAGTCCCCGCTGCCTACGTGCAGCTTGAAGGCATTCATGAGGCTCACCCTGGTACTGGCAGGGGATTTGCCGCCTCGCTGCGCTGAAAAAGATTTCCGAAGCCCACATTGATCCGTAGAAAGCCGGCAGGTCAAACCGATGACGCGCTGTTACTCCGTCGCTCGCTGACCGGACAGCCCTTTGCCGCTCAGGATCTAACGCGAATCATATTCGATGGCTACTATGGTGGGCAATTTCATTTCACCTACGAAGAAAGACGGGCGCACGCCGAGAACTGTCCAAAGTGTTTACCTTTGATCGCGACTTATCCGGTCAGACTCTTGTCGGAATCCACGGACGGATATTTCGCATCCTGAACCCTAACAACATGGAAATGACCTACGAGTGGGTGACGTTCGAGAGTTGAACCCGACCTCGGGGCAGGCGAGGCTGGACATCGCGATGTGCTCCGAGGTCTGTTAACCGGCGTGGGCCGCTGACCAGGAGAAGTGTCCAAGCGTGGACAACCAACACTATCAAGGCCATGATTTTGCGGGCACTGGCGAGTCGAACGCCTGATCACCATTGGCGCAGGATAGCGGGAATGCCATCACGCCCGGGATGTTGCACCGCCTCCACCGCTGTTAGTACGGATCATTGTCGATGTTTGTTTTAAGACTTAGAACGCGACGGAACTGCCCTTATGAAGCGTATGTTGAGTGACAACCTGCATCAAGAACTCGCTAGACTATCAGAGAATCACGTGCGCATACGCGCTGCGGTTTCCTATGTGACGGCCGCACATTTGGACTTCTGGAGCGGCGATCTGCTGATTTGTGATGCGTCGGAGGAGGCGGTCCGCAGCGGCAAGACCTCCGCCGCACTACTAATAAGGTTCTTCGAGCAAGGAGCTGAGCTGTACTCCTACGAAGGTTTGCATTCAAAGGTCGCAGTAATCGATAACATGGCGCTCATTGGCTCAGCGAATCTTTCGGATAATGCGGGTGTGCACACATGCGAGGCGAGCCTGCTCACCGATGATCCGCAAGTTGCCGCCTTGGTGCAGGGCTTTATCGATGGCATACAAGGAGAATCTCAGTGGCTTGATGATGAAGTGCTGCAGATGCTCGCGAAGATTCGCGTCGTGCGGCCTGTGGAGCCCAGGCGAGTCAGCCAGAAGCGTGTGGACGTGGGCACATCGCGCCTTTGGATGGTTGCCTCGTATGACCTCAGTGAACGAATCCAACAGGCGGAGGCTTCCGCAGAGGAACTAGGGATGGCTGAAGCGCAGCAGAAGACCGGATCGAAGGGGGGATATGAGATGCACTCCCTGCGGTGGACCGGTCGGTCGCGTTTTCGGGCGGAGGCAAAGCCCGGCGACCTCATCCTCGAGGTTTACACTGACGAGGACGACGGTGTCGAGGAAGTCACCGTTTATCCTCCAGTGCCGATCTGCCACCGGGTAGATAACGCCCGCTGGACACGCCTCTACTACGAAGTATCCGCCGAGCGCACTGGCTACGAGTGGAATGATGTTAGGGCGGACTTTGACTCTTTGGGGGTAACGGGAATGAGTATCTCAACGCGAGAATTGACTGGAAAGGCAGCGGCGATCATCCATTTGCTTGAGGAGTAACGCTGGCTGGCAGAGGCGTGGCATCACGGTTTGTGCCCAGGTTTTCCCCGCTTCATCGGCGCAAAGCGGGGATGCAATGTCAGCGGGACGTGACGAAGGCCCGGGTGATCGAGAGGCTAACCAACCCTTGAGTTTGCTTTTGAGCCAATACTGTCGTCGTCCAAGAGTGCGGGGTGCCAACAGCTCGACGTCGCGAATCCAGTTGCGAATTGTTCGGGTGGAGACGACGAAGAGCTTCGCCACAGCGTCCGGGTCCAGTAGGTCATCCACGATCTTCTTCAGGTGTTGACATGACCCGGAGTAAAGAAAGGTGTTTATACCGGCGGCGCGGATTTGGACCTATGCCAGTGTTGAATGAGGCCCGAATCCGTTCCGATCCGCCGAAGCACAAGCCGTACAAGTTGTTCGACGAACGCGCCCTTTTCCTGGTCGTAAGCCCCTCCGGCGGTCGCCTGTGGCGCTTTCGCTATCGGTTGGGTGGGGGAGAAACCGCTCGCCCTGGGCGCATGCCCCGACGTGTCATTGAAGCGTGCCCGCGAGAATCGGACGACGCTCGCAAGCTCGTGGCCGATGACGTGGACCCGAACGCAAAACGGCAGGGGGATACGTTCGAGGCCATCCGCGGCGAGTGGCTCACCCTCCAGCGGGCGAGCTGGTGGCAGTGACCGCGGATTTGATGAAGTGTTGCACAGTGTCGTTGGTCACCTGCCAGATGGGTAGCCTGAGTCGATCACTGAGCCCCCTCATCCCCCTCTGGATACCATGCTCTTTACCAACTCGCCTGGAGAGCCTCGGGTGGGCCACCGAGTCCTCACGGAAATGCATTCCGAGGAATGCATTCATGTCGCGGCCTTGGCACCGAAAGGCGTCTTGTAGCGCAACACCGCGCCCCCGCCGATGGTAGCGCCAATATTCTGGATGGCCGGCCCGCCAGACCCGCACCCGCTCCACGTGCTCCGGTCCGCTGAAGTAATCCAGGTTGCCCGGTTTGCCGAGCCAGCGGTGCACAAAACGCGTCACTGCAGCGTCGACCTGCTCCATAGCCTCTCCGCAAGCCGTCACCCAATGGCACGAATCTCGCGGCGCCGAGTGCTGATTCCATTGTTCAGGATAATTGCAAACGCCACCCTCGACTTTTGTCAGATAAGATCCGCTCACGGCTCAAAGGAGGGGGAACACGATTGCCAAATGTCTTCGCGCATGGAGATCTGAAAGCCTGCGACATTATCGTTGACGCAGTGTATGAAGGCGGCAGCGTCGGTAATGTAACCGCGGATCCGCTCTCCAAACTGTTACCAGGCGTCGGCAACCAAGGTGGATTTCGCGCGGCAGGACGTGGCGACGATAAAAAACTAGTGGTGTTGTACACCAGTGGCGAAGACACAGACTGGCCCGATAGCTTAGATCTCAGTACTGGGCAATTCATCTATTACGGAGATAACAAAACCCCCGGGCATGAACTCCATGATACGGGACCTGGCGGAAACAGAATTCTTCGCCGTGTTTTTGACCTACTTCATGGCCAATCGGAAGGACGTCAACGGATCCCGCCATTTTTCACGTTCCGAAAGTATCCCACCGCTACGAGCGAGCGCTCGATTCAATTCTTAGGCATTGCTGTGCCGGGCTTCCGAGGTCTTCCAGCGACATCTGACTTGGTTGCAGTTTGGAAAACGTCGGACAATCTTCGGTTTCAAAACTATCGAGCAACTTTCACGGTACTCAACATACCGGTCGTCCGGCGCGAGTGGCTCAACGATATTTCCGTTGGAAATCCTATGAGCCCGAGTGCGCCCGCTGCATGGGTCAACTGGGTCATTAAGGGGCAGTACGATGCTCTAGTATCCGTTCCCACTACCGTAGTTCGCAGTCAAATCGACCAGATGCCGAAAACCCTCGAAAAGACGGAAATCCTCCGTGCAGTCTGGGATCACTTCCGGGAATCACCGATCGCCTTTGAAGGATTCGCAGCCCATATCTTCAAGATGCACGATTCTCGTGTAATCATCGACGAAATTACTCGAGGGTCTGTTGATGGTGGCCGCGACGCGATCGGGCGCTACCTCCTTGGATTCGGCGAGGACCCAATCTATTCGACATTTGCTCTGGAGGCGAAGTGCTATGCGCCGCCGTTCGCAGAGGTTGCTGGGAACTCCGTTGGAGTAAAGGAGGTTTCTAGACTCATATCTCGAATCAGGCATCGAGAGTTCGGAGTCTTGGTGACGACTTCGGTCATCGGACGCCAAGCATATGAAGAGGTTCGACAAGACCAGCACCCCATCATCTTTATCAC
>JALYIG010000056.1 GCA_030775885.1 Acidobacteriota bacterium
GTAATTAGATGTTTTCAGCGTTGATGGATAGGCTAAAACAGCAAAGCCCCACGCCCTAGCCACACGCGCACGTGTCCGGCGCACCAGCGGCTTCGTTCACGTTGCCTTGTGGGAAGTGACGCCGTGACTTGAAGACTGTAGAGGATTGTGGATCTCGACGCTACAGTGAGGTTGCAATCACAGCTACATTTTCATCTACACGGGCGATGCAAACGCACCAGGCGCGCTATATCAAATCATTGAATGTGAAGCGTTTGCAGCAGACCGCTGAAACGGCGTAAGTGTCAAGGACGAGTAAAAGCAGACCATTGGCGTGGAGTAAAAGTAGAGCAGTAGAAAGCTCGGAAGTTATTGGATATGTGGGAAGTGTGGCGTCTGCAGCGTAGCGGTACAGATTTCTTCACCGATAGATAGATATTTCATTGTGGCATTCGTGAGGTAGCATTGAGTTCTACCATGCGGTTCACAGCACTGAAAGATTGGTGGCCATCGTATGAAAGGGTTATCTCTCAAGTCAGCCTCAGCTCTAATATTGTTGACGAGCATGTCTTCTGCACCCCCACAGAACACGCTTTCTACCGCCTACGCAACAGTGGACTTCCGGGAGCGCGATCCTTCGCTCATCCAGTATGGTGCGGTCAACGCAGCAGCACGATGGGACCGCAACTCAATTAGCGTCTGCTGGTTGGACCACCCCGAATTTGCTGCGGAGCGCGACTTGGTTCAACAAGCGATCAACTCCACCTGGACGAAATCTTCTAGCCTCATATTCACCGGCTGGGGCAACTGTACTCAAAAGGGGGCCGATGTCCAAATTCAGGTTGCTGATGATCCTTCTGCCCCACGATCTTACGTCGGCAAGAATGTCATCGGTCGTTCACCGTCAATGTGGCTTAACTTCACATTTAAGTTATGGGGGAAAACGTGCCAAGGAACTCGAACTGCGTGTATCAAAGCCATTGCAGCGCATGAGTTTGGTCACGCTGTGGGCTTCGAACATGAGCAACTACAATCCGACGCACCCAAGGCTTGCGTCGACCACCTTAAGAAGGATCGAAGCTGGGAAGTTTTGGATCACAAGATAGATGCCTTGACGCCTTACGATCCAGATTCAATCATGAATTACTGCAACAGCATTTGGCTAAACAATGGTTCATTAAGTTCTAACGACAAGAAAGCAATACTTATCCTCTTTCCCCGGGCATGAGGCACTTTTCGGAGGCACTAGGTATATGAGACCGATCTGGTTCATTGCGATTGCTTTTTCGCATTTCACTGCTTCCGTCATCCACGCCCAAACGTCACAAGCCCCGCACGAAAAGTCTTTTAGTTTCTCCGCCCAAAGAGCCGCTGTCGTCCACGTGGCTATGACACTTGATTCAGGTAACCCGGACGCTAAGGTCAATTCAGGGACTGGATTCTTAATTAGTAAGAGTGGATATGCACTTACCGCCAAGCATATAGTCTCCGCATACAAGAATTCGATGACAACGCCTATCAAGGTGAGAATTGGGTCCTTGGATGGGCTGGAAGTGGAAGCGGATCCGATCGAGTTAGGTGTCGGTCTTGACGTAATGCTTCTAAAGCTTCGAGATCCTCGAAGCCTTGGAATAAATGGTTATTCTTTTGCCGGGCGGGGCGACGCTAGCCAAATAGCTATTGGCGATCCACTTTTCATCGTAGGCTTTAACTTTTCTTCAAATATTTCGCTCGCTCAAGGAACTCTAGGTACAAATTTCGGAGGCGGTGAGGGTGGCAACACCTTGTGGAGCGTGAATGCTATTGGCGCAATGTTTGGAATGAGTGGTGCACCCGTTTTCTCTTCAAGAGGTGCTGTAATTGGCATCCTTGAAGGAGGTCAACCAGGCACAGGTATAGTGCAAATCCTTCCGGAGGATTTACTTGAGCCGTTCGCCGCCATACCTCGATGGAATAAGCTGCCTATAACAGTCGCTGACACCACCGGGGTTCTCCAGAACCGCAACGTTTCTACAAATCAAATCAATATGAGCTGCGATCAGACCGTCAACGTCCAAACGCCAGCATTGTACTTTGGGAGACACCCACGAGATGTCCAGGTCAGTGTTGCATGGGAAGGCACAGATAATCTAAAAACACACGTTCAGTCCACTGAAGAGATTAAAGACCCCCAGACTCATGTGACTATTGGTGTTAGGGGAATCGGAACTGCGACCGGACTTGACTCACAGTCCTTATTCGGAATCAAGAACTGTCCGGGCGGAGGCCATGGTGAGTTAATCCTCCACGCTACGTGGAAAGAGGATGCACACTGATGTACTTGAGTAACTAAATGATCTACCGCGTCCCACTCTATTGTTATTGATCTCGATGGCTCTTGGGTGCATTCACCATTGCCCCAGAGCGCAGTTGCGACTGATGGATGAGCGTTCGCGGGGGGTTAGTTCTGTCCTTCTTAGAAAAGAGGCTAAGTGCCGGACGGCTTATTCCCTTTATCGACTCGCTGGGACCGGGATGGTTCGTTGAGTTCCCGGGAACCTTGATGTGTGTGAGCCCGATGGAGAGCGGGTTACTTCCATGAATTTATATGTGAGAAGATTTGTTGTTTCGGGTGGGATGGTTCGAACAAAAAGACTCCGGAGAAATGCAGCCTCTCGGCTATACTTAGCGATCTCCTCACAACTTGAACGGTTCGGAGCCCCAGATGCGACGTAGAGCTTATTGCGTGTGTCATCTGATTTTTGTCCTGCTTGCTTCCTTCTCGAGCCTTGATAGCCTCGCCCAAAGTTTAGGGTTTCTCCCCGGTGTTGGAATGCGTCCACATTGGCTTCGCTCAAATTCCCACCAGCAATCTTGGTGTGTTCAACAGGTGATTTTTCGGACGTTCTTAGCGGCACGGTGTCCCTAGACCTGTCGATCGTCGTCCTGTCGGTTAAGGGCCAAGCGATGCTAGCTTCGTCGCTGCCTATACGCAACAGCTGATGCGCGATTCGATTATGAAACATTTCTCTTGAATCGGCGGTCGCTTAAGCGGCGGCGCGAGGTTATCTAAATTCCCATGCCCGGGGCGGGACTGGCCGCCGCTGTGCCGGATACCATCTCGGCGCATGAGACTCGGTGGATAAAAGTAAGTGCGGGCGGGAAGTCACAATTAGGAAGGGGCGTTTTTAGCCTTTCGGTGACCGCAGCTTCCACACCTCAAATTAGTTTGAGATAGCATATCTACTTAGGTCCAGTAACGCGTTAGTATTCCAGCATGGTCTCCAACCGGGTTTCAGTCAGAAGTGCCCTCCTAGGAATATGGGTGTGCTACTCGCTTTTCGTGTGTGCGCAAGATACAAACACCCGGAAGGCGCTGGCGGGCACCGAGTCTATCGGCGACACGCTCAAGAAGCTTAATGAAGTTTCCCACAAGAGCATCCGAACAGAGCAGACAGTTTCAACCAACGGCCCGTCGTACACGGTTGTCGTTTCGGACGCTACTCCGCTCCATCTCCTATATGTCCACGGAATCAATGCGGTAGGGGCAGACGATTCAAGGCTCCTCCGGAAAGGCATCTGTAAAGTGTTGCATGAGTGCAATGATGCGGCGTCACGCCGAGTCTATGCCAAGGGTCAATTCGAAGTCGGCACCGAGCCGCCAGCACTTGAGTATTTCGGCCAGAAAATCTGGTCAGACAAGAATGAATGGAGTGCAGCAGCGCCATTTTTCATTCGCCATCGAATTTCGGGCGACCACGGGGAGCCACAAATCGTACTGGACGAGTTGAATTGGTACCCACTGGTTTTCACACCGAAGTGCAAATTTCTGATTCCTGGCGATCGCAAATTAACTGCGAGAACGAAAAAGCAGGACGCGCTCTGCTTTCAGCCGATTAAGGCCGATCCAACAGAGACCGGCCGCTTTGAGACTTACCATTGGGACGCGAATGCGGCATTGATGAAAGTCGACATGCAGCAGCAATATGCGACCAGGCTGAATGGTGCATCCTTGAAGGCCGGAGTATTCGATTGGGGATTGGGCGATGCGGCGCTGGCACTCGGTCCAATGCAAGAAGTTTTGTGCGCCGCAATCCGACAGCTCTTTGTGCAAACACGTGATGGAGTAAATGTCGATGAGTTAGGAACGCTACGGTCCAATCAGGAAGTTCCTGTCTATTTTGTGACTCACAGCCTCGGGAGTTATCTGTCGTTGGCGGCGATGGCCACGGACTGGCAAGGAAGTCAGCTTCAAGTGCTGCAAGGGTTCAAGCCAAACGACGAGCAGAAGGCTGCCGCAGACTATTTTGTAAAGAACACAAAAGGATTTTATTTCCTCGCAAATCAGCTAGCGTTACTTGAACTTGCTCGGCTAACGGTCCCAGGCTTGGACCCGCCTCAGGGGCCAATCCCAGCGGCACTAGCGTTAGCGAATGTTGCGGAAAAACGCACTGCGGATGGTAAACCTCGTCCCCAGGTGATTGCATGGAGCGCCGCAGACGACCTACTGAGTTGGTATGTTCCCAACGTCCCTGGACTGTCCGTGGTAAATCTGCCCGCGCGGAACCGGAGCTTTCGAATATGGACCGTAGTTGCGGGTCCTCAAGGTGTGCATGATAACTATGCGGGTAACTCAGCTATAGTGAAAGTCATTTTCGGAGAGACGAAACCATAAACAGTGTTTACTCTGTGCATCTCAAGTCAATATGACTCAACGGAGAAAGCAGGTGGCGGCTGGTAATCCCTTCTTGCGGTGGTACCTATCAGCAAGAGTGCTTGGAGTTTTCGCAAGAGCGAAGGGCTAGGCTAGACCTGTAGACCATCTCGATAACCGCGATATATTCGTCGTAATCAGGCATTCGGGTTAACCCGCATCAGGATTCCATTCGCAACTGGCTACATCTGGGAGAGCAATACAGGGCCTAGTGTTCCATTGTCCTTTTTCTAAAGCTTTCTTGTCCTCCCTCGCGGGGCTAACGCGACGGCGTCTGCCATTTGTCCGAACAATCCGGAAAATTCGGGAGTACGGCTAATGATCCAAAGACTCTGTCCGTGATGCCCTTTGCTATATACGACGGGAGCGTCATTGTCGCTAAGAATCACGGGGCAACATCTTGATCCAGCGAGGACGGTGGTCCTGTGTCCAAGGGAAGGTGCTGTAGCTGGAGATCCCGGTCCTTCGTTTGCCCTGAATGTGGGCAAATCAGATGACACGTTGCTGGATACTGTGGTTACAGGGGTGTCTAGAGTTTCCGGCGAATACCGGATTTATCTCGTACATTCACCAACCGCCGCTGAAGCCGCAGCAGGCAAGGCACCCGATCACCGGCATTTACATGTTGGGGGTGGGGAGACGACCTTCCCAAATGACTACCTTCTTCACATCTTGGCGAATTGGCGTCATTCGATCCCCTCGAAGTCAGTGGAAAAAATCCTGTAAGTAAGCAGACTTTCGGCTATACTTGGCTCTCTTTTCACAACCAGACAAGTTCGGAGAGCCAGCCAATGCCCCGTAGAGCCTCTTGCGTGTGTCCTCTGCTTTTTGTGCTGCTCGCATCTCTCGCGAGCCGTGGTGGTTTTGCCCAGACGCCAGTGCCTGCGACGAAGCCCACCGAGGCGCCGACCCAACAACGACCGATCGTTGGGCAGCCGCAAGCTCCCGGTGTTGGCCGCCCGGAGCCGGCTGTACCTGCCCGACAGCAATCCATCGGCGGGGAACAGCAGACTCAGCCGATCGATGCGGTTGCCAAGAAGATTGAAGAGAAGTGTGGTGTCAATCTGAACGAACTGAATACGAGGAAAGTCAACAAGGCAAATCTCTGCGTCTACAAGGCAAACCGGGCCCGGCAGCAACGGATGCGGCTGGAATCCGAGCTTGAAGAGACGACCAGGCTTGAGGCGCTGAAGGCGCAACGTGATGTGGCACTTGGCCCCGAACATGGCCCAGCCCCTGGCCCGGTGGGTGTGGATCAAGCGGCAGGCGGCGGCACGCCCGCCCAAGCGACTCCGCTCCAGAATTTCATCGGGGGCTCCCTTTCGGGAACACCTTCAACCTGTGCCGTGGGCAACGCCATCGGCAATGCAGCCTACATTCGTGTGCATCGTGACATCCTCACCCCGCAGACGAGCGCGGATGATTTCGGCTACCGGCTCGGCCACCGCTTCATTGTCTATCAGGTGACGGTCGAGAACGGGAGCAAGGACTATCAATTCATGCTGCAGGATGTGACCATCGATTTCAGCGCGCTGTATGGCGCCCCCGCAGGGACCGATTCCTACAAATACAGCGCATCCGGGCAAGACCTGATGCTGCTGCGCGGCGTACCGGAGAAAGGGGAAGATCTGGATCCTCGCAATAAGGTGCTGCACATACTACAGGGCATCGGATCCGTGGCGGGCGCGGTTAGCGGCCTTACCAGTTTCGCCGACGTCATGGGACCTTCGGTGGCAGTGTTCAACGGGTCGTTTCTGCAGGGGTACACCGGAATTGCTCCTGACCATACGAGCACCCAGTTGAACCGGTTGAGCGACAGCGCATTTACCGCGAATACGGTCGTGGACAAGCAACGGGCGAAGACGATCGCAATGTTCATTCCAGCCGACGAGATATTGTCCACGGAGCAACAGCAGTCTTTCTGGAGCAATCCGTACACCTTCATCGGTTTCCAAAGGGGGCGTTTGGATGGAATCCTCAATAAGGCGGATATCTGCGTGGACGGAACATTCATCCAAGCGGTGACAGTGACTGCGCCGACACTGAGTTCGGTAGCGTTCGGTCCTGGCTCCTCGCAAACGCAAAACACAGATGCCGTTCTCAACGTGACGGGTGCCAACATGGTGGGCGGGGACACGATCCTCGTGGCCAGCAGCGCGGCAGTTGCGACGACGGCTCAGGTGGTCGCGAGCGCAGATGGCAAGACTGGAACTGTTCAGTTACATCTGCCCACCGACTATGACCCGGCCAAGACGACATTTACTTTGCAGTCGAAGTCGAATGCTACCCTGAACAGCGGGGCCGGTGTGAAGTTGCAGATTGTGGCGCCGACACTGACCACTGCGATGCTCGAGAAGACTCCGGCACCGGCGGTTGGACAGCCCGCTACTTTGGACGTCACCGGTACCAACCTGATCAATGGCGACACGCAAGCTCTTGTCGGCAGTGGACCGCTGACGGTTCCTGTGACGGTAGCTACCGGCGGCACAACCGGGAAGGCGACATTTGTCATGCCAGCAGATTACGTCCTGGGGACAACGACGGCGACGCTGCAGTCAAAATCAACGGTGGCTCTCATGAGCGCTGCGGTCAAGTTACAAGTTGCTCAGTAGCAGACTTTCGAAATCAACAGTCAGGAGATTCCACGATGGTACGTGAGGCTAAGACGCGGTCGCTGATTCAGACAGCTCAAACGAATGGGTTCGTTAGCACTCCCGGAGGTTTTCGCCCGCGGTCGCAGGTGCATCTAGTTCATCCGGGAGAGTCGGTGATCAAGCGACCGGGTGCTTCGTTTGTGATGAGTCTGACAACCGGGAGCTTAGACAGCAGCTCGGAAAATGGAATCCCACCTCATGACCCGGCGGATGCCACCGGAGGCTGGGTGACCTGGGGGAGTTGGCGCAATGGGACCGGTACCCCCATCTCTTCGTTTGCGACAACGTGGAGCGTGCCCCTGGCACCGGCTAATCCAGCCAGCCAGCTTATCTATTTCTTCAACGGGCTGCAAAATATGGGCGGCTCGGAGATTCTGCAGCCCGTACTCCAATGGGGCATCTCGGGCGCTGGCGGCGGCCAATTCTGGAGCATCGCGAGCTGGCACGTCGACTCCCAAGGACACGCCTATTGCACCCCGTCTTCGCCGGTGAATCCGGGAGATATACTGACCGGCCTGATGACAATGACGGGCGCTTTTAACAATGGAACGCATAACTATCGCTGTGAATTTACCGGAGTCCCGGGGACCGCGTTGATGGCGTTAGGCACGCCGGAACTGACAGACGCGGAGGAGACGTTAGAGGCTTATGGGGTGACCGCTCAAACCGAGTATCCAGGCGGACCGTCGATCGCGATGAGCCAGATCGATCTTCGAGTGGGCGGCAATCCAGCCCCGCTGGCGTGGGCGGCGAACACCATGCAGAATCCGCTGTATGGTGAGACCGCCGTGATCGTCAGCAATGCGTCGCCCGGAGGCAAGGTCGATCTGTACTACTGAGACGACTACTTATGTGGATGGAGATTGCCCGCCTGTTGGCTGGACAGGTCTTCATAAATTGACTGGCGAACCAAACTCTCGAATCACGACGATCCAAAGTCTAATGCTTAGTTGGCGCTAACAGAGCCATTCCGCAAACTGAGAGACTTAACCGTTCTGCGCCTCAGAGGCGAAGAATACTGCAGAAGCGACCCTAGAATCAGACAGGTAGATTGAGCGGAAGATAAACCCTGCTAGGCGTCACAATGAGATAACCCGCGACCGTACGGCACCTTCAACGACAAGTCCCGCGAGTACATCTGTCCCCCTATGATCCAAGGGTACGTCCGCAAGGTCAGAGGCCCGCTGCTCGGTCGCATCGACACCACATCCAAGTTCCCGCGGTCCAATATAAAGAGCTACGCGGCTGCGATCCGGCGAAATGCTCCGCCCGTTGAAAATTATAGATTCTACCGCTACATTGAGGATGCAATCACCGCTACATTTTCATCTACATCGCCGGAGCGGAGAAACCAAGTGTGCGCTAGCCATGTCCATGAATCTGAAGTGTTTGCGGAAGACTGGCTCCGCTAAGGCCTGTGGTCCCAAGCTCCCATATCTGCACCCGTCCCTCAATCACAGTTAACGCGGAGATATCTCTATTATTCCTCCCAATATATCCTCGCCGAGTTCGAATTCCTTAGGTCCTTGTCCAAGAGAGAGGATGAGCAAGCGATGAGCTTCGAACATTAGACTGTGACTAATCAGCGCCGAATCGAAATCTAAGTAATTCACCGCAGCAGGCGCCGCGCACCCGGCGATAACAATCTCAAAAACTCTCGCTAGCGCGTTCTCCCTATATCGTCTCACCGGGGTCTCAATCCTGGCGTGGTTAGTAAGGTCGTACAGCCACGGTGAAATATTCGGTCTCGAAAGAAAATTGGCAAGCAGTCTTACTTCCTTTCCATCGAGAGAACCGCTAACTACCATAAGCCTGGCATCTTCCTCGGTATACCCGAGGTCAAGGGCCTCTTGGTGGAACCACGACGATTTGGCGATCTCCTCGTAGAACCTCGAAGGCATACTCGCGATGCCTCTTTTCTTACATAATTCTTCATGCTTCGTCACGCCGACCCAACTAGCATGATACTTAGCGTGGATTACCCTATTTCCAAGGTTCCAATTTACTTCGAAGAAGCTTGCCCCGTCTGCTGGCATATCGCTGCCCCCAAGATATCCTTCCCAGCTGAGATTGACTGTGTTTAGCAGCGATTTAACATCTCCTTCAATGCATGGCAAGAAGCATAAAGGCACAGCCCTTATCACCGTTGGTTCAATAACCGCCGGCTTTCCTGATGCAATCAGCGCGTGCGATACAGAAAGATCATGGATGCTCTTATCGAGAGTAGCGCCACCTTCAACGCCCTGCCTCTGACCTTTCCGGAATACTTTAGCGACAGCCGAGCTGTTTAGTCGCCAACACTCGAAGCTGTCAATGATCAACCTACCCTCGGAAACCAACTCTTGGAGGTATAGGCAAACGGAATTTTGCGTTTCGATTAAGTCGCAATACGCCCGCCGCCGTAGCGAGGGATTGGCAAGAACGCGACGTTGCATCAATGCCAACTCTTCCGAGTTACTCGCCATCGGCTTTTCAGATATATATGTCAGGTGGGACAGATGAGAACATGCTTCGAAGTTCTGAAAGTGGAACCGGGTGGGACTCGCATCGAACAAAAGAAACTCGCAACCCGACCTCATTATATTAAGAGTTTCAGTGAGATAGGTATTTAGGGGCTCCAATGCCTCAGGATCTTGGAAGACAATTCTGGGACGAGGCGAAAACCCACCTGTCAATACAGTCAGAGAATCTCGCATCCGCGGGGTCACGTCGATCAAAACCGAAAGATACACTTCCAGTTGTGGCGAATTGTCTCGAAGCTGTTGCATCACGGTACTTAGGGCTTGGATGGCAGGCGCTCCCATATGTCCAAGGCCATTCAACACCACGCGTACAAGCACTCTGTGAACCTCGCACAAAAGATGAAGCCCGACCTCTAGGGTCAGGCTTCTGGTAGTCACTCTTTTTACTTGTTCAGGAGATTATCTGACCACTGCGTCACATTCACAATATGACTTGCGGATACGAGGTGACTCGCAACCCATTGAATGCAGTGATTACATGCCTGCACGTGCTGAATGGCTCGATCCATCGCTACCTGCTCTGGAAGTTTGCCCTCGTGAAGCGCGGTCGCAAGCACCGCTATATGTGGGCTTTTCTTCAGCCTCTCCAAGGCTACAGATTTGGTTGTTTTTCTTCGCCTATCGAGTCTCTCAGTGAAAGCCTGCTGCTTTTGCTGGGAAGCCTGCAATACAGATTCAACCCGACTTGCAGATCGCATATTTTGCTTGGCCCTGACGGAGTTCTTTTGGACGGGCATTCATGTACCTTTTGGAAGGGCACAACGGCGACCAGATCGACGAGATCAAGAACGCCGTTAAAAGCACGTCCAAGAGCTCCGAAAAGGCGCTCCCTCCTTCAATAGATTAAACTACACAACTAAGTACTTCCTTCACCGTACCATACAAGATTCCATAGTCCTAGCAGGTCTCCGACCAGGTGTCAAGATATACAATCAGGCAGCGATGGGTAGCATATGAACGAATGGATTACTGCCGGTTACTGAAGTCACACGGTCGAGTGGCGATTCGAGTTTGTCTTTTTCCAGAGCACAGCACTTAGTAGATCAGACATCTGCCTACCGAAGAAACTATTAGGATCCAAAGACCAAACGAAACAGACCATCAACATTTGGGACTGGGCGGTTTGGAAAGCGAGATGAATAGAGGTCCTTCTAGGGGTCACCCCCAAGCTGCATTTACGCGCAAGCCGCAAAGCGTACCACCGGTCCCCCGCTCCATCCACACTACGTCCACGACAGGCTCACAACCACATATCTTTTTCTGCGTAGACTTCAGAATGACTCTCAGGTCTCGCATGTACTTCTTCACGCTTCGACGGGAGATTCCTAGCTCGTCGGCGAGCATTTCGACTGTATAGGATCGGAAACCACGTGTTAGGAGGAGTAGAAGCCTACCGATCTGCGCACTCACTCGAATCTCCTCCGAAGTCGTGAGTCCGCAGATGAAGAACCTGTAGTAGCCTCCGCGAAACTCGATACGAATCGTCGGTCCTGGCTTCGAGGACCGAATCTTCCAGAGCAGCGCCTTTACCGTCTCAACGATCTGCCTTGGGCAATGTCGCAAGAGATAGAGCACTTGCCGATCCATGCACTTCGCTGCACACGGCGGTGCAAGTGGGGCTGAAGCCAGGAGGATGAGGTGTGGGCTCCGAAAGAGGGCTTCGTCAGCCATTGCTCGGACCCGCTCAGGGAACATTAGGACATCGCTGGATGTTGGGGCAACTGTGTACAAAACTACGTCGATGCTTCCACGCCCGCCCTCGATCTTTAACAGACCTTCATCGAAGGTGCCGGCATGCTCAATGCTGCAGCCGGTGGCAGCGTGCAATTCCTGGATGAACGCGTTGGTGGCTTCTGACCAATCTTCAATGTGGAGAATCTTCATATGATCCCTCCTTAAGGCTCTAAGCCCGACCAAGTATTCGGGGCTATGCACGCGCGGGAACACCTACAGCTTCCATCCCCGGTCGACCAATTAAAATGGCGCTCAAAATCGATGTAGAGAATCATGCGCATGAACTAATTTCCCTCGCTGCTGAAGTGTTCTGCCGTGGTATCCATTGCGCTTTGAAGCGTTATTACCTTCCCAATCTGCAAATCGAATATTGCTCTTTGGCCTTTTCTCCTCCCAAGATGGATCGCCTCACTAAGCGATGAGAGGCATGCCACAACGTCAAGAACGTGTTGCTTCTGGAAGTTGTCGAACCACGTGCCAAGCGCGTGATCCGGTAGAAGCAGAAGATCTGCATTGATAACGGCGAATGCGAAGAGGAATTCCCATGAAAGTGGGATAGCGAGTTCTGCAGAACGCTCCGGATAGATTGAAACCGCGAAGCGCGCAGTCCCTGCCATGTTGCGGCCGCCTATACTTACTGTCGACCCCGCCCCTTGGGCATGAAGATCGGCGGCGATCTTGGCTGTGGCGATCAACGGAATTACGGCCTCAAGGACACCGGACCCCTCTTGACGCTCTAAATAATTGACAGTATGGTACTTATACTGACCCCTAGAGAGTCTGGGCAGGCCGTCTCGTACAGCAGCAGGGGAAGCAGTCGTTTTGCGAAGCGTGGTCGCCACGAATCACCTCGTGGTGGACACGTCCCGCGAAAGTTTGCGGGAAATCGGCCCGGCGCCTTCAACGCCGGGCCTATTTCATGCCCACACACGAAGAGCTTGACCTAGATGTTCGCAATGCCGCCAGCTCCGCATTTACTACACTATCTACAGTTTCTGCCGGAGTTCCTCGTGTTTCATGTTTCGTTCACGCAGCATAATGTGCTGACAGGTGATGAACGCAAGCTGTTTCCCAAAGCCCATAGAGATCGTTTCGAGTGGATCGCTCTATTGGCATACCGTCGTGCCACGCTATCGCACGACGGCGGCTGGGTCAGCCTTGATGACATCGCGCGATTGCCTAGGTGGACGGGAAGATCTCGCCGCCACACCCGTGACAATGTCGCGAGATACCTGAGAGACATCAAGGAAAACGGGATCGGCGTTTTGGAGGTGAAATCAGGGTCGTCCGGTCCCTATCGGCTGACTGAGATTCCGACCGAAATCTCATTTGATATGCCACTCGCCGACATCGAAAGGGAACTGCGTATTGCTCCATTGCGTCCGGAGGTGCACCGGGATGATCTCATCCGGTTTGTCCTTCGATTTGTTCGCGCGCAGTTGCTTTTCCAGCAGGGAAAGTTGATCTCAACGGCAACCGGAACCCAGTCTCAAAATGCACACAAGATATTCACAGACCTGGTAAACGACTTTCCGGCCAATCCACGACTTCAGCTCATTGGCCTTCTCGCCGCGGTTCGAGTGCAGTTTCGCGTTGGACGGTTCCATGCTGCGCACGAGACGCTGATCCAGCACGAATCACTTGTCAAGCAAGCCAAGGACACTGTTCTTGAAGCACAATACTACCTCAGCCTGGCATGGTCATATCGAAGAGCAGAGAGCGGTACACAATCAAACCGCTTGGTTGAAGCGACTCTCAGTAAGGCTCGTCAATGTGCTTCAGAAAGCGGAGATCGAGGGAGCCTTGGCCTTCTGGCGTATCGAACAGCATGGTCTCTTGCCAGGAAAACACGGTACGAGGATGCGCTGTTGCAAATGGCGTTCGCTGTTGAAGCTGCGGTAATCACGGTCGATATCATGGCGCTTCAGGCGTATTGCGCCGATCTCGGCAGCATCGTACATCGCATGGGGCCCGCCACTACCGGGAGGCTCGGCGATGGATTCTTACAGGCATCTTGCTTGCCCGATGGGCCAGATTGGGGCGTGACGATGCCCACGGTGAAATGATCTTGGGAAAGATGTACTGCGAGACGGCGACCAAGCGGCGGATGGCGGAATTGTGGCTGAAACGCGCCGAGGAGATCGCTACGTTAGCCGGCAACGCCGTAAATCTTGCTGACATCCACAATGATGGGGGCATTCTGGCATCGTCAATATGGTTCGCGTAAGGGCGTCATCGAAACGCTTGGCAAAGCCCTGATTGAGTTTAGACGCCTGCGAAATTTCGACTCTCGCCAAAAGGAACGATACATGATGCGCAAATTTCCCAGCGTGTGGTTTCACGTGCTGGCCTTTGCCAAGACGCACGCACAAGAGACTTTATGATGTTGCCTCCACCGTACTCATCACCTAGGCCCGACGGTTTGGCAGTTTGGCACGAATGATCCGGCGCACAATCGGTCCACGCAAGGCTGGTTATGCCTAGACCTGTTCACAGCCAGGCCGAGGTCTCCAATAGCCTATCGCTCTAGCAGAGGTTGCTTTGAGATTTATCGATCGACAGTCTGAACTCATATTCGGCCTGGCCGACTGGAACAGAATTTCGTCTTTCCAATACACAATTTCCAAATTGCCAAGCTAACGAACGAATCAGTCGGAGCGACGCCGAATCGTCCGTCGTCGTGAAGAAGACTGACGTGGTACCGGTACGTTCAGCGAGATCACGCAGGTAAGCGGCAAAATACTCCAGTGCAAATGCGTGGTTGGGCTTTGCAGCGGCGACTTGCCAAATCGCTATCCCATTATTTGGATCACTTGTCGGCATCGCGAGTAAGTAGGCTTTCAGCTCGCCAGAATCCTGTTCAAGTATGCGGCAATAATCCGGATGAAAATGAGTAAAGAACCACAGAACATAGTCGGAAGGGACTGTGAATAGCGGGAGCTCCGCCGCCAGTGACTGAACGAATGCAAAGTCGTTGAGCTCCATGGCGCGAATACGGACATTAAAGAGAGTTGGAACAGCCTTTTTCATGGTCGTGCAATTTCCTGAAATCTACGCCCTCCAGGAATAAGCTCTTACAATCTAAGGCGTTCCTCCGACTCCGTCAAGATGCAATAAACTGGGCCATGTTGTGCATGTCGCTCGATTCGGTGCGGCCTAAGTCGTATGCATCCTAAGCGTTTTCGTCGGTCTCTCAAAGGAATATGGCGGACGCGATACCTGCGTCTGTGCGCCACCCCGAGAGACCGGCGAAAGCGCTCAAAAAGTCTCATGCTTATTCTCTGTCTCCTCTTCTACGTATACGGTACCGCTAGTAGCCTGTTGCCAGTAGACAAACCCCAATGCAATCGCGTCGAATACGCTTTGACGAGGATGTTCCGCATCCCAAATTCTTCGTTGCGGAGGAAGTTGCCAGACTAGGTCCGGGAAGAATCTGCTGAGTGCGGACGATATCTCCGCCTTTGTCTCGCAGTTCAAGTTGCGGAACGTAGACTTTATGGCATCTTGGTCGAGTAGCCTAATTTCGATCCCACGGGCGTCGGCCTCACTGGCGAGCATCTCGATCAACAGTTTCGCCTGAGGATGAGCTACCATACCCTCCCAGCGATCCTTTCTCACAACAATGACAGAGGGAAGCGATATCTTTAACAGGTCCGCGAATCTGCTCGTAGAGTTTTCCGCTCGCTCGAAGGGAACAGCCGTCGTCCCATAGTCCAGCAGTCTCCTAGGACCTTCATAGATTGCAAAACCTGATCGATGGAGGCGGAGATCTATCGCTAACACTCGGGGATCGTAAATGCGTAAAGACATTATGGATCTAAATAGATTCAGGGGTTCTGCGTTCTGCAAGCCACTCTAATCGCCGCGCGATTGGCAGGGCGGCCCGACCTTTAATGGTGCTCTTGCCGAGTTCACTTTCAAGCCGCTCCAGGCGCTCTTCCACTCCTGCGGCAACTGTATGGTAGAGCCCTGGAAATATATCTGAAATCGGTTCATGGAAGACTGTCTGATAACCAAGGGCCGCGATCAGGCTTGGCGCAGCAACAGAGCGCTCATGGCGCGATACCTGGTTCCGCGTCACACTTCCCAAAACCTGCGCTAATTGCCGCTGGGATAAACCGCTCTTCCTTCGAAGGAAGCGGAGATAGGTTCCAACTGAACTGGATGTCATTTGATCTATGAATGATTGTTTGTCGACGATGCCTTAAGTTTAGCAAGTCAATAACTCGGCTCAAGTGTGTAGGAAGCTGCCAAGAGCGAGCTAATTGTCGAGGAGCCTATGCACAAATCCCCGGCGGACCGCCGATTGTACGCTTCAATGCTTGGTTCTGGCTGCGGGGGGAATGTGGACTACCTCTGAATTGGCCGCCCGGTTGTTTACATCACGGGATCACGGAGAGAGCCGCGTACCGCCCAGGTCAACGATCGACACCGCGTAGCAGATTGGGCGGCCAATTAGACCGCCCACTTTTCATGCGTGAGAGCCGCTACTTGGAAGCATCCGCTTTCACCGCCGTTTTGGTGCTCCCGGCTTTCCTGGCCTTTGCCCAACGCGCCTTCTGTGCGGCGGCGATCTTCGCGCGTGCAGCTCGGCTCATGGTTCTCTTTGCCTTAGGTGCGGATCTTACAGTCGTTCCGCGCGGTCTGCGTGGCCCCTTGCGATCGACGGTTCCGCCCAGCAGTTGCTTTGCCTGTTGCAGGCGACCTATTTCAAGATCAATCTCCACGATAATGCTTTCGACACTCATCAGTTCTCCAATATGCAATAAGAGATTGCGGCTCTACATTAGCTATCTAGCCAGTCTAAATCACATTGTCAGTGGACTCGCTAACCTGACCTTCATGATCGGTTACATACCCGCTCACCGTGCTATCGATCGTGCCCGCGCGGTCTGCAACGAAACTTATGATCTGCCCAAAGCTGCATTTGCTTTGACAAGATTCGCCCGACTCGCTGCGATGGCTACTTCGCGGGATTTGATGATTCCCCCGAGCAATGTGAACTCTGCCGCGGCGGCGGGATTGCGAGCACGACTACGTGCCTCCATGCTCGCAATGACGGAGGGATTGTGCGCACGACTATCTGTCTCCGTGCCCGCAATCACGCCGGCCGTCTGGTTGACTGAGCGGCGATGCGCCTCCGAGTCCGCACTTCGGTCTTCGTCTACCAAAGGTAGAACGCCCGAAATCCGAACGCGATCTCCTTCGAAGACGATTCTGCGGACCACGAGCCTGAGAATCGCACGTTTTGTGTCGAACGTCAGATGCCTCAGCCGCTCGCGGTATTGCCGGCATGTATCTTCGACGGAGGCACGAAGTGAAGATGCAGGTTGCGACTGCTGCAACATTTCCCGTCGCTGTTTGTCGAGTAATTGTCTCCGGTCGGATATCAGCTGGAGTTCGCTGGCCACCTGATCCGGCGTCAAAACAGACAGCCGATAAGCCTCAAGTACTCTGGCCTCTTCGCCCCGGAGATTCGAGATTGCCAACTCAAGTTGACCGCCCGCATTGCTGGTATCCGCCGTGGGATTCTTCACTTCGGTAACAGCCTCCATCAAAATGGAAGGGTTGTTCAACGCCTTCTCGACCGCATCCCAAACACTCTCGTCGAGAAAACGCTCGTGGATTAGAGGGTTTCGTTTGCAGCGCTTTAGGCAGCGATATTGAAAGCGACCGTGAGATGGATTCCCGACATATCGGGAGCCGCAGCCTCCGCAAGTCACCAAGCCCGATAGAAGATATGCATGTTTCGAGTTGCGCGGAGAAAAGGAACGGTTGCGGTCGATCTGCTGTTGAACGCGGTTCCATTGATCGGTCGGGATGATTCTGAGCGTATCGGTCAGCGTCACCGGAATCCACTCATCCTTGGTCCGCAGCCGGGTGCTGGTCTTCCTTGACCTTGCCTCTGCTTCAAACGTTGTGCTCCGTGGGTAGCAACCTTGCAACTTGTTGTAGTACCACGTTCCGGTATAAACGGACGCTCGAAGGATTCTGCGGACGCTCGATCCTTGCCAATTCGTCGCACCCTTGCGCGGGCGGATCCGTTCCCGTTCCAGTCTGAGCGCAACCTGACGCACAGATAGCCCATCGACATCGACCCACTTGTACATCTCGCGGACTACCGCAGCTTCTTCAGCGTGAATCGTGAGTTGTCCAGCCCCTTTCATCTTGTCACCCGGGGCGTAGCGGTACCCGTACGGTGGAATGCAGCCGATGAATTCCTGCCGCGCTTCCACCTTGTGTCGACGCCCTCTCCGGGTGCGATCCATGATCAGCTCGCGTTCAAATTCGGCGAAGCTGCCGAGTATATTGACGAGTAGATTGTGGGTAGGACTGTTTTCCGACGGGATTTTTCGGAAGATAACTCTGACTCCAGACCGTTCGAGGTCGCGTTTGATGACTCCCAGATGAGTGACATCGCGGGCTAGGCGATCTACGTCGTTGATCAGAACGGCATCAAAGAGCTTCTTTCCGGCATCGTCGCGCAGCCGGTCGAGTCCCGGTCGAGCGAGCAATGCCCCGCTCCATGCTTCGTCCCGGTATTGATCCACCAACGACCAACCGCGCTGCTCCGCGAACTGTTTCAACTCCTCAATTTGCGAATCTATATTGTGGCCATGTTTTTGCTCCTCACCTGATACCCGCGCATACAACACGACTCTTAGGTGCGGTTCTGTTGTATTCATGAAGAGGAATTAGGATTTGTTTGTGTTCTCGACAGGAACGCTTTCATTAATCACGATTGGCGTCTGCATGTCAATGCCAGCACGTGTGGACACCTCGTCGCGATCTTTGAGTACGAGAGCTACAATCTGTCGAAACAGATCGGCACTCTCTTGGCCGTCAATATGCGCGTGCTCCCATAGAACTGCTAGATGAAGGTCGTGATGTTCCCGCATTGTGAGTTTGTATGAAGGATTCTAACGCGCCAACCAACTATTGAAAGGTGTGTCCTTTCTCCTCTGACGCACATTGAGGCACCTAGTAACGCCGTACCAATCCCTTATGCTGAACCGTGGGCCGTTCGACGGGTGCCAGCCATCGAGGAGCGAAGTCGGCTGAGATGCAACCTTCGGGTTGCAGCCTTTTGCCCCGTGCTCGGTATGGACGAGCGGCCCATACCTTTTTCGACCCGTCATCTGGCGCAAGATGTGCCGTCTTTTCTTTCACGCCATCTTGCTTATGATGACCAAACGCTTCGATAAAAAAATAAAGGTCGAAGTCGAAGCGTAAACCAAATCACTGTTACACCTCATCCCATGAGAGGACCGCTTTCGTACATCGGTGGAAAGACCCGACTTGCCAAACAGATTGTTGAAATGCTCCCTGCCCACAAGACATACGTCGAGGTCTTCAGTGGCGGGGCTCAGGTGCTGTTCCACAAACAGCCATCGGCGGTCGAGATCCTGAACGATCTCGACGGCGAGATCGTGAATTTCTTCCGCATGTGCCAACTACACCCTGATGAACTGATTCGATACCTGAAATACATGCTGGTGAGTCGCAAGTGGTATGAGCTGCT
>JALYIG010000057.1 GCA_030775885.1 Acidobacteriota bacterium
GCCGAATCATGTCATACAGCGTCAGCGTTCTGCGGATCCGAGCCACCCACCAATCGAAACCGCGCTCCTTCAGCCCGCCCCACTTGTATAGCGGGTTGCCCCACCTCTGCCCACTTGAGGAAAAGTAATCCGGCGGGACGCCCGATACACGGATCATGTTGCCATCCTCATCGAGCTCGAACAGATTCGGATTGGTCCAAACGTCGGCGCTGTCGTAGTTCACAAAGATGGCGACATCGCCCATGATGCGAATATCGCGCGCTTTGCAGTAAGTACGCAACGCGCACCACTGTTCGTCGAAGAAGAACTGGATCGCCTGCTCGATCGCAAGTTCGCGCCCATGTTCGGTCAGGGCCGTGGTTAAAACCTCGTGCTTGCGCTGGGCAAACTCGGACGGCCAGTCGATCCAGCTCTTGTAGTCAAACTGGCGCCGCAGCACGTTGAACATGGCGTAGTGGGGCAGCCAGGTCATGTTGTCCTGGCAGAATTTTTGGAAGTGCGCCCGCTGTTCGTCGGTCGCGTGATCCAGAAAGTTCGCCGCTGCTTCTTCAATCAAGGGAATTTTTCTGGTCGTCGCTGCACCAAAATCCGCAGGCCCGTCGTGTCCCGGGAGACCCTCGATCCGTTCCGCGGCAAGCCATCCATCCTCGACCAGCTTCTCCAGCGAAATCATGACTGGATTGCCGGCAAACGCCGACAGAGCGGAATACGGCGAGCTCCCGTAACCCGCGGGACTGAGCGGAAGGACTTGCCACAATCTCTGCTTCGCAGCCGCTAGGAAGTCTACAAATTCGTAAGCAGCCGGCCCAAAATCGCCCACCCCACCGTAGGAAGGCAGCGACGTTACGTGCAGCAACACCCCGGAAAACCGATCCTGATTCATCCCTCACCCTTCGATGCCAAGGACCATCGCAGAAACCATCCGTTGAACAGCACAACTCCCATCGACACTCAGATGCGTCGCGTGGCCTTCGCGTCATAAAGAGAAAAGGCCTGTCTCCCCAGCTTCACCGAAAGGGGGAAACAGGCCTGATCCGCAATTGGGCTACATCCCGGTTGGAACGCCTGGCGTTGCCGCAGCCTTAGAAAGTCGAACTCCGCCGCCGTTTTGATACTTTTGCGATAGCGTACCCAGGAAAACCTGGAATATCTGATCGCGCTGCTGGCCGAGCAGTTGCTCGCGAGTTGGATCGAAGTTCTTCGCGGTGTCGTCAGCAGACGGCTCTTGTTTGTCCAAGATAGCCAGCACCACGCCATTCTGGCCCGCTTGAATGGGGCCAGAGATCTGACCCTTCGACAGCGAGAAGGCCACCTTACCGGCGCCGCTCATTGAGCCGAGATCGGTAACCTGTCCCTCCTGCCCGATAAAGTCGCTGGTCTTCACAGGTACCTTCAGCTCAGCCGCTGCCTTCTTCAGGTCGTTGAGCACCTTCGCCCGCTCCGCCAGCTTCGCCGTCTGCTCTGCGAGTAACTGCGGCAACTTCTGCTCACGATAGTCGTCCATAACATGCGACTTGTAAGCAGCAAATTCCGGAGCATGCGCGGCCTGGACGTCCAACACCTGAAACACCGCGTAGCCGTCACCGGTAGAGGTGGTTCCAGGAGTCGAGCCCTTGGAGGTTGCAAACGCCTGGCCCAGAAGTCCGGATGCATCCGACAATCCGCCAATCACGCCGTCCTTCGCGATGTAGTCGGTGGTGACTGCATGCAGCCCATGCGCCACAGCGGTCTGATCGAGGCCGTTTTTCTGCGCCTCTCCAGCGAGTTGCTGGGCAAACTGCTGTTCCTGGGCGCCCTGTTTCTGCTGCTGCAGCAACTGCACAATCGAGTCTTTCACCTCGGCGAGCGACTTGGTGCCTGCGCTCTGCTTCTGCTCAGTCTGGATGATGTGGTACCCGAACGCAGACTTCACAAGGCCGGAAGTCTGACCCGGATTCAACGCCATCGCGGCCTTCGCATATGCCGGATCAAGCTGCGCGGTCGGAATCATCGGCAGTTCGCCTCCCTGGTCCTTGCTGCCCGGATCTTCCGAATACTTCTTCGCCAGTTCGGCAAAATTGCCGCCTGTCTGCACTTGTTTCAGTACATCCTGCGCCTTTGCCTTGGCAGCCGCATCCGTCTGGGCATCTGTGCCGGTCTTCGCATTGATCAGGATATGGCGCGTCTTTACCTGCTCGTCGGTCTTGTATTCCGACGCGTGGGACGTGTAATAAGCCTGAATTTCGGCGTCCGTAACTGGCTGCTTGCCGCCTGGCAGCTTGGAAGCGTCGAATGCCATGTACTCGATCTTGCGTGTTTCGGGGATCGCTTTCGCGTACTTTGTTCCGTTGTCTTTAAACCACTTCTCGAGATCAGTGTCGGACGGGTTGATGGTCTTCTTCCGGTCTTCCGTATAAATTACCGCGTAGTCGAACTTCACCTTCGTACCCTGCACGCGGTAGGTCTCGCGAACTTCAGTATCTGAAACGGTGGCTCCGCCGGTGATCAATGCCTGGAGGCGCTGCAACTCCATCTCTTTCTTAATCTCAGACTCGAACTCAGTTCGGCTCATGTCCGAACCGATCGCTTGCTGGATGAAGTTGATATACGCATCGTCCCCGATGTACTTGCCATTGGGAAAGAGGTATTGCGCAAAGGGGCCTGTCTTCAGCTCCCGCACCAGGTCCTGGTCGGAGACCTGCAGATGCAGTTTGTCGGCTTGCTGCTTCATGATCGCCTGTTGCACCAGAACCTGTCCCGCCCGGCTCATCATGTAGGGCATCAGGAAGTCAGGATACTTCTGCTGCTGCAACATGCGCTGCGCCAGTTTGGCCACGTCGGTTGTCTTGACGTCAGTGGTCTGGCCGAACAACTTGTTCATTATTCCAGGCTCATGCACCGATGCATACACGTCGGCGCTATTGGTGGTGCCCGCATCCATCAGACCCGGCACGAGGTAGACCACCATGGAGACGACGGCGGCGCCGATGATCACGCCAAAGAGTATCTTGGTTAACTTATTGTCCTGCTGAAGAAAACGAATCATGCTCGACTGCCAACCTTGACTTTGCGCGGCCCACTTCGCTGAAAGGAGCGAAATCGGCCGAATGCCCGTTAATTTGCGTGTCCAGCGCACGCGAATTCCGCGCAGCCAAACCTAAGCAGGGCAAGCCACAAGTATAAATCACCGAGCCCCGCTCCGCAGATGTTTGCCTGCCGGACACCCCGAAGAGACCGGCCAGACCGCGGCGACGTTCCAATGTCAGATATTCTTACGGAAGCAATTTGAAGGAGAGTGACCTATGCTGCGGATGCTGTTGCATTGGATTCTGAATGCGGTTGCCCTCATGATCGTCGCCCATCTGGTGCAGGGATTTGTGATCACAAGCTGGGTGTCGGCGATGATCGCCGTCCTTGTGATCGGGCTATTCAACGCGACTTTTGGGCTTTTCTTGAAGATCATTACGCTGCCGCTGGGAATTCTGACGTTGGGCCTATTCTTCCTGGTAATCAATGCGGTGGTCCTGAAGTTTGCCAGCGTATTTGTGCCGGGGTTCGAGGTGCAGACGTTCGGCGCGGCGTTTCTAGGCGCGCTGGCTCTCATGCTGCTGCAACTGCTGTTCGGGATTTTTACCCCGAAGCGGCGCACGACATCCTAGTGGGGGCCGAGAGTTGAACCTGACGATTGCGGCGATCCGGAGCGGGACTGATCCGGTGGGAAAATTGCCGGATGCGGCGTTCCACCGGACGCTGGAGACACAGCTTGGCTGTCCGAAGTGCGATGTGACCTACAACCTGGTCGTGGACTGGGAGCGGGCGACCAGTCGGTGGTTCGATGAGGAGTCGCGCGGGTTGATCCGAATGCTGAAAAAAGCGATCCAGATGGGGCACGCGTTGGACCATCATGTGACCCACTACGAGACGTCCGGTGTGGTTGTGAAGAGCTTTGCAAAGAGCGACGGCTAGTGTCCTGTCCCAGAAATACGCCGCATCATGCTTGGGGTATCCAAGAGAAGGTCGACAGCATAACCAGAAAGACGAAATGCGGGGATCCTTCGCTGCTCTCAGGATGACAATTTTTATTGGAGGACTGCAATCTTTACTGCATGACTGCAATCTTTACTGCATGACTGCCATCTTTATTGCAGGGACTTCGGGGACTGCACACTAGTTCACTTTGAGGTATACGCGGAATCGAAGTAACTGCGTCCTGGAGCTTGGCTGGCCGGGAATTCCCTGAAATGGACGCGGAGTATCAGTTGCACGGCGGTGAGGGTAGGACGCGCTGGTTTCGGAGTTGGCGGAGCGGTAGACGAAGCGGCGCGGCGGAATTGGTGAATCGAACGGCTGGTCGCGATCGTCATTCATAGTGGCTCCCCTGGGCTGATCTATGAGGTCAGTGTAGGGCTGGTTGAACTTCGGATTGAGGGAAATCGAAAGCTTCTACGGTACTTTTGTTTCCGCTCTCATCCGGGTTTGTGGTCGCGGACCAGATCGAGGAATAGTTGATGCACCCGCGAATCAGCGGAAAGTTCGGGGTGGAACGTGGCGGCAAGCAGATGGCCCGAGCGGACCAGCGTGGGAAATCCATCTCGCGTGGCCAGCGTTTCGACTCCCGGACCGGTCGAGCGGATGCGCGGTGCGCGGATGAAGACCATCTCGAGTGGGCCTCCAGGCAGGGCCGTGTCCGAGGTGAGAATCGCGGAGTCGATCTGACGGCCATAGGCGTTGCGCTCCACGGTGATGTCGAGTGCGCCGAGCGAGCGCTGCGGAGGATTCTCTACATGGGCCGCGAGCAGGATCGCTCCGGCACAGGTTCCAAAGGTGGGCGTGGTGAGGACCCACTCCTGGAGGATGTCGAAGAATCCATTGCGCTCGAGAAACTTGAGCATGGTGGTGGACTCACCCCCAGGCATGATGAGGCCGTCCAACCCGACAAGTTCCGCCGGAGTGCGGACCAGGCATGGAGTCGCGCCCAAGGCAGTCAATGTCCTGGCATGAGCATCGTAGGCGCCTTGCAGCGCAAGCACGCCTATGGTCAATGACCTCGGCGGTGCGCTCATTTCGGCGAACTGGCGGGCGGCGTGGCGCTGGCGGGCGGGATCACCATTGCAGGACCAATCACGGGTGCCGGAGCAGACTCACTCTTCTGGAAATCTTCAAACAGCTGCTTCAGTTGGGGTTGCAGGGTGTTCAGGTGTGAACTGCCAAACTGGGTGATCTGACTATTGACGGTTGGCATATTTTCCAGGAGAGCGATTCCAGCTTGCGATTTGTAGAACGCAATGATGACATCCAACTGAGCTTCCGTGAAGTTCTTGACATACACATCAGCGAAGCCGGCCTGCATGACGTTCCAGCTAAGCTGGTCATCGACGAGTTTGTTGGCCTTTTTTTCAAGCTCCGCAATCTTCGCCTTTTGATCCTCTGTTGGGGTCTGACCGGCAATTTTCTCTGCGGCATCGGCGACCTGCTTCTTGATGTTTTCGGAGATCTGCTGGACCGTACGCTCGGTGTGGAGAATGGTCATCATCTCGATCGCCTTGGTGCGATGCGATGCATCGTCGGCTCGGGCCGTCAGCGAGAAGGCAACTGCGAGGGTGAGCAGGAGGGCGATACGGCGGGCGGAAGGCGCGATGGGCATAATAATTCCAATTCTACTTTGTGTGTGAGGTTGAAGATATAAGTCGGCGTGGCCGCGCCATCTCGTCTGCGATGACGCTGATGCGTGGTTAGGCAGGCTCCCCGAAGCGCAATAGGTTCGTGTCGGGGTCGCTGATAACGAACTCATTCATCCTCCACGGACGAGGTGCGAGCGGTGAAAGGATAGGCACACCAGCATTGCGAAATTCGTCTTCAAGCGAAGCGGCTGATCCCGGCGCCAGGTAAAAGTAAACACCGCAGACGGATGTCCCTTCGCTGAATCCGTCGACGTGGGTGATGTGAATCTCGAATGGGTCGCGGCTGAGAAAGGCGTAGCCTCCGCCTCCTCCGCTGCCTTGATATCGGTTTGCAACAAAGCCGAGGCGTCGATAGAAATCGATAGCTCGCGCAATGTCCGCAACCGGGAGGATGGGAACGATTCGCTGTATGGCGGGCATGGGTGGCCTTTATGATCGGCGTCTGCGAGAAGTGCTTCCGTAGGTGCGGTGAGCACTACCAGCCGCGGGTTTGCATCAGGTGCTGCTCTTCGATCGCTGCGGCAGCGAGGCCCTTCATGCTGCCGATGACGGCTTCGCTCGCTTCGGCGACGATCTTCGGATCGTTGAAGTGAGTTGTGGCGAGAACGATTGCGCGGGCGCGAGAGACAGCCTCTTCGCGCTCGAGCGGATTATTCTCGACGTCGAGCGGGGTGGCCCCTTCCTTCATGAAAATGCCCGAGCCGACGAAGACGGTCTCCGCTCCGAGCTGCATCATCAGGGCCGCGTCTGCGGGGGTGGCGATTCCACCGGCTGAGAAGTTAGGCACTGGAAGCTTGCCGGATTTGGCGACCATGCGAACGAGTTCGTAGGACGCCTGTAATTCCTTGGCTGCGTGGTAGAGCTCTTCTTCACCAAGCACGGTGAGGGCGCGGATCTCCTTGGTGATCTGGCGCATGTGCTGGACAGCATGCACGACGTCGCCTGTGCCCGGCTCGCCTTTGGTCCGGATCATGGCGGCACCTTCTGCAATGCGGCGGAGAGCTTCACCGAGGTTGCGCGCGCCGCAGACGAAGGGCGTGGTGAAGGCATGCTTGTCGATGTGGTGATTCTCGTCGGCGGGGGTGAGGACCTCGGACTCGTCGATGAAGTCGACGCCGAGCGATTGGAGAACCTGGGCTTCGACGAAGTGGCCGATGCGGGCCTTGGCCATCACTGGGATCGATACGGCGGAGATGATCTGCTTGATGAGTTTTGGGCTGGCCATGCGGCGACGCCGCCTTCGGCGCGGATCATGGCGGGGACGCGCTCGAGCGCCATGACGGAGATGGCACCCGCTTCTTCGGCGATGCGTGCCTGCTCGACGTTCATGACGTCCATGATGACGCCGCCCTTGAGCATCTCGGCGAGGCCGAGTTTGAGGCGGAGGGTCGAGGAGCTGAAGTTGCCATTGAGGTTGCCGTTTTGAGTGTGGTCTGCCATGGTTTGTCCTTTTGGCGGCGCGGGGAACGGGTTGAGACACGCGCGCGAGTGAACAGTCGCCAAGTCCTAGTTTAGCAGTTCTGCGGGGGTGTGGCCTTCTGGAGGATGATGGATGAACTGATGTCGAAATCTGAGGATGGAAATCTGCGGCGCATAAAGGTCGACACGCCAGTTGAAGGTCACAACCCCGACGGCTCCGCCTCGGAGTTCGCGCGCGTTGCTGCGGGCCACTGTTTCGGCTGCGGCCCGGATAATCCCCAGGGTCTGCATCTCCACTTCGACATCGACTCCACCGACGCTGCGAACATCACCGCTACCGCGATCGTGAATCTCACCCGGCTTCACGAAGGCCCTCCCGGCTATATCCACGGCGGCATCATCGCGACCCTGATGGACGAAGCGATGAGCAAGCTCAACCGCCCGTTCCATGTCATCGCTTTGACCCGGCACATGGCTGTCGACTATCTCCGGCCCGCGCCACTCGGCGTCCCGCTCACTCTCATTGGCCGTCACGTAAGCCGCAACGGACGCAAACTCCATCACGCGGCCGAACTCCGCCATCCCGACGGGACCATCCTCGCCGAGGCCAAGGGACTGTTTTTGGCCATCGACCCAGCTCGGATGCGTGCCGGCAAGTAGCTCAATCCCGCTA
>JALYIG010000058.1 GCA_030775885.1 Acidobacteriota bacterium
TGGTGACAGACAACGACGATGAGGTTTTCGTTGACTGCGGCGCTTTTGATGGCGACAGCATTCGCTCGTTTCTCCGCCGGGGGCGTAGTTTTGCTCATCTGTATGCGCTGGAGCCCGATGCCCAGAGCAGAGGGCTGCTGTTCAACTCGGTTGCGGCGTTGCCGGCCGACCTTCGTCAGAAGATTACCGTGTGGCCTTACGCTGTCGGAGATTTGGATGGGCACGTGACCTTTGCCGCAAATGGTGACGTTGCATCGAGAGTCTCTTCTTCGGACACGGGCATCAGCATCGAGGCCCACAAGCTGGACTCCCTGGATTGGCGGTTCACTCCTACGTACATCAAGATGGATATCGAGGGATTCGAACCGGAGGCACTTGCAGGCGCGTCCAAGCTGCTGCGCAGCGCGCAACCGGTGTTGGCAATCTGTCTCTATCATCGTCTGGAGCATCTCTGGCAGATTCCGAATCTGATCGATTCAATTGCGCCGGGCTATAGCCTGTTTCTACGCCGGTATGCTGAGGATGGCTGGGAGCAGGTCTGCTATGCGGTACCGAAGAGCAGGTTGGTTTAATGCGTCAGGGTCTTTCGACAGGGCATGTCTGTATTGAGAGCGGAAGTCTTGCGGTGAAAGCAAGAATCCGTAAGTCTCAAAAGACGTTCATGCAAACCGTGTAAGAATGTCTTCGGTATCGAAGGGAGCGGAATGGGAACGGCCAACGAGAATCTGATTGGCGAAGGCGGCGGGTCTTTGCACATACCGGCGGAAGTATTCGAAATTGTCGACGAATCGATGGGAGTGTTCTTCGAGCCAATTGCCAAAGTAGACCGGCGGACCCTCACGACTGATTTTCTCGATCTTGACAGGTGCGTTCAGCGCACGCGGGAGCTTGACCAATTTGTGTCGATTCGTGGGAAAAAGCTTCTCGACATTGGTTCTGGCTATGGTACGAACCTTGCCACATGCATCGCAGTTTTTGGCGCCGATGGCTATGGCGTCGAGCCTAGCGGTGTCGGCTTCGGCCAGGGGTATGTCGCGTCGAGAAAATTGCTGGCGGCAAACGGCATTGATCCGGAACGGATCATCAACTCCACCGGCGAGTCGCTGCCTTTCCCTGATGAAAGCTTCGATATTGTTTACTCCGCAAATGTGCTGGAACACACACAGAATCCGGAGCAGGTGCTGCGCGAGGCGATGCGTGTACTGCGATCAGGCGGCCATCTCTATATCGAGATACCAAACTTTCTCTCGTACTTCGAGGGGCATTACATGGTGGTCGCCCCGCCGATCCTGTGGAAGCCGACACTTGCATGGTGGGTCCAAATCGTTTTCCGGCGCGATCCCGCATTCGCACGGACGCTACAGACAAAGATCAATCCGATCTGGTGCCGCCGGCAGATAAGAGAGTTGAGCCGCACGTACCGGATGGAGCAGGTATCGCTCGGGGAAGATAAGTTTCTAAAACGGCTTTCGGGAGCCTTCGTCTTCGAGGCACAGGTGGTCCAGGGCAGCATCGGGCGGCTAATCAAGATCGTGCAGGCGATGAATGTGGGCAACTGGATAGGCCATCTTCTGGTAGGCCTGCAGGCGCACTATCCGATTTTCCTGACGCTTCGCAAGGGTGCCAGCGAGGGGCCGTCCGGAGGGAAGTAGGATGGCAGGGTGGGCACATGGCGTTTCGCGGCGATCTGCCAGAGTTTCTGGAAGCGGTGGAGTGGGGCGGGCCGCCTAAATTATCTGTACGTACTGGACGAAGCCAGTGTGTAAGAATAAATTATCTAGCCTAATTCGCAATCCGAAACGTCTATTTGGGCCCGACTCTTAGGCGAGTAACGGTGACTGGGCCAACCTTTCGCCCTTCGAGGATACGTAATTGTCATTATCGCAGTTGCCCCCACCAATCACAGCCGTGCACAACATCGCGAATTTTGCGGTGGATCTCGTCGTGTCACTCGGCTCAGATACGGTCTTCTCGCTTACTGGCGGTATGGCCATGCATCTCAATCGGGCCGTGGCCGCGCAAATCGGTCTCACCAAGGTCTTCTGCCAGCACGAGCAAGCGGTTATCGCCGCTGCGGAGGGCTATGCCAAGGCTGCGAACTTCCGTAAGGCTGGCTTCGCCGTCGTTACTGCTGGCCCCGGAGTCTCCAACTGCGTTACCTCATTGATTTCGGCGAACGGCGATTCCACCCCGATGATTGTGCTCGCCGGACAGATTAAGACGGTCGACATCGACACCTTCGGCACGCGCACGCACGGCATTCAAGAGATCAAATCCAAAGAACTGATTACGCCATGCGTCAAATTATTCGTCCGCCTCACCGAGGAGAATTTTATCGAGACTTTAATAGACGGGATCGCGCAGGCATTCCTAGGCCGTCCCGGTGTCATCTTTATTGAGATCCCGCTTGATGTGCAGGGGCGTCTGTTTGAATACGAACCGAGCGATATTGCAACCGCTGCCGCCGAAGTGCGTAAGCGTTCGGCTGTCCTGGATGCCAGCCTCAACTCGGAAAGGGAATTGACCGCGGCATTGGAGTCGCTGTTGGCTGCAGACCGCCCGTTGCTTTACATCGGCAACGGATCGCGTGCCGCCAACACGGAAGAATCCGCGCTCGCGTTTGCTCGCCGGTACGGCATCCCTTGCGCCTTCTCCTGGCTGTCGGAAGACATGATGCCGGCAAGCGACCCACTGTTCACCGGTTGCCCCGGAGGCTTCGCCGAAATGTCGGCGAATGACATCCTGTCGCACGCCGACACTATCGTCTTCCTCGGCGCACGGCTTGACTTGGGAACCACCGCGTTTCAGCGTCACGCCTTCGGCCAGCAGGCTCACCGCATCGTAGTTGACGTAGACTCTGCCGAACTCGCCAAATTTGGCGCTCTTCCCAAGACCGATCTCGTGCCTGCCGACCTTCGTGCGCTGCCTTGCGCAATCGCTGCGATCGAGCGGTCTACTTCCAGTGCCGAGACCGGTTGGCTTACATGGTGCCAGACGCGGCGGCGTGACTATCTCGCGGAAGAAAAATCTCGGATGGCTTCCGACAAGATGAACGTCTACAACCTCACGGCCATCTTCAACACCTGGACCGACGACAAGATTTGGCTCCCAGCAAGCTCAGGCTATGCTGAGGAGACGTTCTCGCGGTTCCTCGCTCCGCAAAAGAACACGCGTTTCTTCAATGGCGCAGCGCTCGGCTCGATGGGCCTTGGCCTGCCTCATTCGATTGGTGCATCTTTCGGTTCCAACCGGCGCGTATGTTGTCTTGAGGCTGATGGTGGAATCATGCTCAACCTGCAGGAACTCGCCACGCTGGTCCACTACGCGCCGAGAGGCTTTGTCATCTTCCTACTCAACAACAACGGATATGAGTCTATCCGTGCCTCGCAGACGCGATTCTTTGGTGGAGTTTCCGGGGTGGATGAGGTATCCGGCGTCTACATCCCGGAATACAGCAGGATCTGCGCTGCTTTCGGCCTTAAGTATCTTTCGATCAACACTCCGGCCGAGCTTGCCGCATTGCTGCCAACGCTGGGCCGGAATGACCCGCCAGTTCTCGTCGACATGCATATCGATCAGTTCGAATACCGCGGTCCCGCGGTCAAGACGGTCATGGACAAGAACGGGAAGCCCTCGTCGACGCCACTTTCGGAGATCACTTGGTGAGCGGCTCCAGCGAAGCAGCTCTTATCTTCGGCGCGTCCGGTGGCCTTGCCAACTCACTTGCAGACGATCTGCTTAAGCGTGGCTGGATAGTTGATCTGGTTTCCCGCGAATCTCGACGCTCAGTTTTGAAAGCTCGCTTCCGAGAGGCCATCGCCGCGGGGACTGCCCGCGTCTTCACCGTCGCCAATACCTACACTGGGTTTGCAGCAGAGCGGCCGTATCGTACCTACCTTTTTACTCAGGCGCTCTTCGAACCTAAACTGCTTACCGAGACAGCCGATGGCCGGGTTGAGCAAGAGATTGCCGTGGGGCTTGCGGATCCAATCGTTCTCACTCGCTCGTTACTCCTCGCTCATCCACCTGCGCCTACGGAACGTCGGGACTTCGCGTTTATCGGCTCGACCTCCGCCTATGCCGGCTTTAAGAAGACGGCTGTGTACTGTGCGGTCAAGCACGGCCTGCTAGGCTTTGTTCGAGCCATGAACGACGAGTACAGCGAAACTGAAACGCGTTTCTGGCTGTTCTCGATGGGTACCATGAACACAGAGATGGGGGCTCTGCTCGCGGATCAGGAGCCGTCCAGCTTTCTTCAGCCCGAAGACGCCGCCCGCCGCATCCTCGACTCGCTTACGGCACCGACAAATCTGTTTGAGCCAGAGGTCATCATGCGCCGCCGCAAGATACGTTTTGAATCCAAGTAACTGCGATTACGGAGTTGCGCACTATGTCCTCTACCATCGTTACCGGAGCAGCCGCAGGCAACGGACTCACCATTCCGAACCTCTCCAAGATCGGCGCAAGCTACGGCCTTGGCACTTACGTCATCCGTGACCAGACCAATCTCCGCGACGAAGTTCGCAAGGTGCTCGACATGAAGGGCCCGGTGCTG
>JALYIG010000059.1 GCA_030775885.1 Acidobacteriota bacterium
GGATCGGTGGTCGATTCATGGGTCTCGTTGCTGCGCTTGCCGCCGTGGAAGTTGGTGCCGTCGTCGTCCTTGTCCGAGCCGTCCTTCGGGCGAAAGCTCTTCTGCGACGCCCACGCCGCGATCAGCGTGCCGTCCACGGTGAAGTGTTCATCGCTCATAAAGCGCGTGGCCTGTTGGTTGACGGCGGCGAAGAACTCCTGCGCCACCTCCGAGTTCAGCAGGCGGTCGCGGTTCTTCGAGAACACCGCATGGTTCCACATCCGGTCGTCCAGCCCCAGGCCGACAAACCAGCGGAACAACAGGTTGTAATCGATCTGCTCGCACAACTGACGGTCCGAACGAACCGAGTAAAACGCCTGCAACAGCAACGCCCGCAGAATGTACTCGGGCGCAATCGAGGACCGGCCAGTGCCCGCGTACAACTCATCGAACTTGCCGCTGAGAGACCGTAAGACGACATCGGTTAGCTTGCGAATCTCCCGCAGCGGATGATCCTGAGGAACCCGCTGCTCCAACGTCACATAGCTGAACATCCCGTCCTGCAACCGCTCGTCTCCACGCATGATCTAAAGACGCACGCCAACACCAAGAAGTCTTAAACTTGGCGAAGAAGCGGAACCAATTTCAACAAGCTCCTAGGATCCTAGGCCCGCAAAGCGATGGGCGGCATTCCTAAACAACCACCGCGAAGCGATTGCGGCAACGGATTTCTTTACCGTGCCGACGCTTACGTTTGGTGTGCTCCACTGCTTCTTCGTGATCGCGCATGAGCGGCGGCATGTCCTGCATTTCAACGTCACTCCGCACCCAAATAGTGCGTGGATCTCGCAGCAGTTGCGTTAAGCTTTTCCTTATGACAAGGCGCCCACCTACCTGATCTTCGATCGCGCAGCGAACTTCAACGAGGAAGTTGTCACCACGATGAAGAGCTTCGGCATCCAACCCAAGGACGAGCTTCCGCAGTCCTTGGCAAAACGGTGTTTCACAACGCTGGGTTGGGAATTGCAGACGGGATTTGCTCGATCATCTCATCGTGCTCGACGAACGGCATCTGAAACGGCTGATGACCGCCTGCTTTCGCTATCACCACGAGGACCGCACGCACCTCGCACTGAAGAAAAGAACGCCTGCTGGTCGGGTGGCAGCGGCGAATACAGATGTGACCTGCGAAGTCTTAGCCATGCCGAGAGTCGGCGCCTCCACCATCACTACAGCCTGGCCGCCTAAGCATCGACCTCGATCGATAGTCACCAAATTGAAAGATAACCGATGGGTGAACTGTGTCCGCTGGCATGGCACGGCATGTCCAACATCGTTCTTGTGCTCTGCGCGATCACTTGCCTGTCTGTTTCATAGGCCAACATCTCTCTCCGAACAACATGAGAGGTAGATAACCGGGCCCATTTTGTCCCCGGATTGAATCTTGGCGAGGCACAGGCCGCCAATGTGGCCATGGCAGCAAAACGGTGCGAGCTGTTACCCGTCGTTATGAGAGGAAGAGCTGGAGTCAGCTATTGCCGCGATCGCTACCAGAACAAGGAGGTGGTCTACAACATTTTCTTCCAAACCACGGCCGAAACCTTATGCACATATCGGCGAAGACAGACTTGCATTGCAGATACGGAAAAGTTGAACGGCTATCCATCCCATGCCCCGTTTCTCGGACAGGCTACGCCGCCGAATCGGAAGGCTGCAGGGCGGCTGTCATCTCGTAAAAAGAACTGCGAGGAGGGCTTCTCGAGTTGCTTAGCATGCCCTTGTCAACGTGCTGTCGCTTCCACCCCGCCGAAGTGGGATAATCGCATCGTCAGATTTCGGGTATTCATGCTGCCCTCGCCTCACGGTTGCGGTCGTGACCTTTGGGGATTCTCACTTTCGCGGCCCATCCACATTTATTTTCATTACGGCCCGATGACTTGCGCGTCTCCAAAGAGACGATCGTCAATAGGCTTCAGAAATTCAGTTTCCCTCCTACCTGCTAACCGAGCTACGAGGCCTCTGACTCTTGCCCGGGCAGGTTTATCTCCTGCTGAACATGCCAGACCTACACTGGACGCACAACCGGACATGCGCTTTTCGTTACGTATCCGACTCTCAATTCGGCTTAGTCTTCGCGCTGTGGGTCTACTTCGTTCGCCATTAGAACCTCCTATCCACCCGCTGAGACATCTCCTATATCGCCTGTTTTCGATTCAAGTAATTCGAACAGTTGTTCCGAACAGGTGAAAATCCATGCGATTCTGCGACCATTGAAGGCTACGGCAGGAGCGGGACGAGATATTATTATGCAGCCCACATTTGTAGCATGGACTAGTGCTGCTTCAAGATCGCATGTCTCAAAACAGAGATGGTAGGCTCCGCCACCCTTCGCTAACATTGAGCTAATTGGAGAGTCATCCGAAAGTGGAGCAATTAGCTCAATCTCGACAATGTCTTCTTCCGACTTAGTAAGAAAGATTACAGCAACTTTTTGGATGACGTCGTAAAAAGGACCAGACACAACCCTGTATCCGAATAAGGTCGACATCGACTCAGCGGTTGAGGCCAGAGATGCCACAGCCACTCCTACATGTCGAAGTCTGAACCCCAGTATGTTGTGAGAGATCGATGCCAAGACATAGCTCCTTGTTCACTTGAAACGCGGTTTTTCGGATCAGTACCCCTTATGTCTCAATGGCGATACCGAGCAATTCGACTTTGGATGCATTGATCACCCAGTTCCGACAAGTCATTTGCCTTCAGCGGGCTCTTTATGGAACCGCAAATCGCCGCGCATTCATGGCGTAACTATGCCGCCAATCTTGTCACCCCGAATCATCACCTGCGCTACCGAAATTTCTCTTGGCCTACCCAAACCAATATACCTATAGCGTTCACTCATCTGCAACGATCCGGTTCAGTGAGAGAGTGCCCAGGCGTTTCACTTTGGCCTATGCCAACGTGCATCAACTCTGGCAACTGTATCGTAGCGTGTTTTATCAACTGCTCGGCCGCTGCCGCGAAGTCGCCGGCCATAATTTCCGTTTTCAAGAACAAACTGCTCTCGCTGGATGCCACACCAATCGAACTGAGCGCCTCGGTCTTCGAGTGGGCGCAGTGCCGGCGTACCAAAGGACCGCGAAGCCGCATCTCCCTGCTCGATCATCAAGGCCTACTACCCAGCTTCGCCGCCATCGCCGAGGGCTGCGTCCACGAAAGCCGCTGTCGCCGCATGGTAGTCCGTCCTCCAATAGGCAAGAATGAATATCCTGAACTGATCTCACCGCCATCCACGCACAGGAAAGAGATGCTCCCAAAAGCCGTGACAAAATGGACTGGAAGCTGCTGACCGATTTGCCTGTGCGATCACGCAAGGAAGCTGCCGAGAAACTCGAATGGTACGCGCAGAGATGGAAGATCAAGACATTCCACAAAATCTTGAAATCGGGGCTAGAGCCGAAGAAGCAAAGCTGGGGACCGCAGAGCGGCTTACGAATCTCATTGCGATCCTCTGCATCGTCAGTTGGAGAGTCTTCTGGATCACAATGCTGAATCGCACCGATGCCGAAGCTTCACCCAATGACGCATTTACCAAACTCGATCAGTATCTGCTGGATGAGTCGTTGCCCCAAAAGGCTGCCGCGTCTCCAGCCGTCTCTCGCGCACTACTTCGTCAAACTCGGTCGCCTTGGAGGCTACCTTGCTCGCGCCCACGATCCGCGACCCGGCAATACCGTGATCTGGAGAGGCCTTTCCTGACTGACATAGAACTGGGGATCATGATTGGAGTTCAACTTGTGGATAATTGAAAGGTGGTCTGGGCCGTGGGTACAGAGTGACGTTGAACCTTGATGATGTTTGGATGGTGGACGTAGATCTGAATGGCGGGTTGGGAGCAGGCCTCGTCGGCGTCGCAGTCCGGTGCAGGGTCGGCGTGTTGTGGAGGAGACGTTGGTGGCGGGCGCTTCAGTCGCTCGGGTGGCGTTGAAGCATGAAGTGAACGCGAACCAGTTGTTCCAGTGGCGGCGCTCGTATCGGGATGGCAAGCTGGGAGTTCCGTCCGAGGGGCGATGAAGGATGAAGTTGCTGCCTGTCTGCGCAGTTGATGACGAAGAGCCCCTAAGGTTTGAGTCGGCCGTGTGGTTTCATCGAGTTCCGGCGCGATTCATATAGAACTGCCAAGTGAGGTTCGTATCAGCCTCGAAGGCTGCGTCGATCCGGCGGTTGTCCGCGTGGTGCTCATGAGTCTTCGTCCGTGATCTGGCTTCCGGCAGGACTCGGATCTGGATTGCGGCTGGAGTGACGGACATGCGGCGCGGTTTCCATTGACTAAGAGCCCAAGCCCAGACGGTGCTCGAACAACAACCCTTGTCGGGCCACATATTCGTCTTTCGTGGACGACGCGGAGATCGTCCTTCATGGTGCATCCTCCTTGAGAAGCCCGGTAACTTGAGAGTCTTGTTTTCGTGATATATATACAGAGAGTCTGACTGGTCTGCGAGCGATCGCATCTTGCACTCCTAACTTCACCTGTTTTGATTCAAGCGCGTCGAGTGGAACCTGCCAAGGCGCGGACGGCATGAGTTGCTGAACGGGTAGTATGCGCTCTTGATAAGCCGGAGGACGGACCCGACGCAGATTTTGAGTCGATGCGCGGTTTCACCGACGCTGATCGTTTTCGGCCGAAGGATCGTGGGATCGTAGACCACGATCCCAAGGCGCTCGCGCAGGGCACGAACGCGCACTGTGGTCCAGAATGCCCCATTAGCGCTTTTGCAGCGCATTCGATTCATCGTAACGGCCAGATCCTTGTCGGCCCAGTGACCGCCGAATTTTCGAATCACCTTGACTGGATTTGGATGACGATCGTCTGGGTACCTGCTGGTTCGCGTATGCGCCACTCGGATCTCCGTGTGGCGTCCTCCTGTCCAATGGACCGTCACAACTGCCTCATGAGCTGCGTCATCGAGATCAACGACGACCTCTTGGATGAGTATTCGAGTGAGCCTTTGCCTGGTACGCATGGTTGCGCCCGGAGCATCCCAGGCCGCTGGCAGATCGTGGGCCAGCATCGACAAGCCTTCCCGGTCGATCTCGGGCCAGGAAACAGCATCTTCGTGCATACGGACGAGTCGCTGTTCCGACTGAGAGACGCGCTCCAGCGCCATGTTCCAACGAGACTCCAGTTCACGGGCAACCAGGCGCTTCGTGGGGTTGCCGGCCTCGTACCGCCGCGCGGCCAGCGATGCCTCGTAGCGCATCCTGGCGCTTCGCGGCGAATCGGTCACAGCTTCAGCATAGACAACAATTCGCCACGCTCGTTCTCAGTCGTAAGTGCCTGACTTGAGGCAGAATGCGATTAATTAATCCTCGCACGAAAGTCAAAGAAGAATCGTGGGTAATTGAAAGCAAGACCACACGCTTACGCTGATCCTCCTGTTCCTGGTTGCGAATGTACTCACGAATCACCCGCTCGTCCCGGCCCACGGTCGGCACGAAGTATCCCCGCGCCCAAAAACTTAGTCCAGCATAGTTCTGCTTCCGCTCCCCGTAGAACCACAACCTCGACGGTGATATCACGACTGAAGGACTTAAATATGCCGCACTTTTC
>JALYIG010000060.1 GCA_030775885.1 Acidobacteriota bacterium
ACCTGCACGCGATCGTGCAGCGGAAACTGGTCCGGCGACCGTAGCAGCGCCGTCACTTCGTATCCTGCCGCCAGGCATCGCTCCGTCAACAAAGTTCCCGTTGAGCCGCTTGCTCCAAAGATTGAAACTCTCATCTGCCCACTCCCATTGGTTCGGACCGCATTTTCCTCCGGCCCTGCCTTCAACTGTTGAAAATCGGTACTCTTCAGACTGCTGAAAAGGCTAGTCTTGTTCCACATTCCCGCTATACGGCCAGGTTCACTCAACCGGTTCGAAGCGGCGGCGGTGCAGAAGTACGATAACGGGGCGGATCGACCGGTTGCGTGCACCCGTTATGCCTCTTGTTCGAAAACGGTGTCCCGGTTTCCTAAAACGGGAACGGGTGCCAACCTGAATAGATGCAACCTGTTGCCCCGTAAATCCACATTTCCTGCGACATCTACTACTACTACTAGTATTTCTCTTTCTTAATTGCTTGTTTTTAGTAGCAGTAACTCGCACTGCCGTTCTGTACCGTGTCACGCAAGCTGCCAAAATGAAAATCAGAAGTTTCCCACAGAGACAGGCCTCGCACGCACAGGCTGCAAGTCACTAGAATCAGGAGGTCTGATGCTGTGAACGTGCATACCGGACCAGATTCGGTGTAAAGTTTCCCCCAGCGTCCTGTTGCAAAAGTTTCGCCCCGGAGAAGCCCCCAATGACCCCAGTTACCCAGGACACAGCCGCAGTCGGAATCAGCAGCAAAATTCAGGAGCCCGAGATGACCACTGCAGCCCCCACTGGAAACCTCGAAATCACCGTCTCCCGCGCCGAACTGCTGCGCGAACTGACGGCGGCGCAGTCCGTGGTGGAGCGCAAAACGACCATCCCCATCCTGTCGAACTTCCTCTTCGAGGCTGCCGACGACAAGCTCACCATCACCGCCACCGACCTCGACCAGTCCATCCGCACCTCCTGCGCGGTCAAGGTCAAGAAGCCCGGCGCTTGCACCATTCCCGCGCGCAAGTTGTTCGATTACATCAAGCTGCTGCCCGAGGGCGACATCTCCATCAAGCTGATGGACAACCACTGGGTGCAGATCCGTGCGGGGCGCTCGAACACCAAGATGGTGGGCATGGCGCGCGCCAACTTCCCCGCCGTGGCCGAGTTCCCCACCACGGGGGCGTTCAAGATTGCCTCTGCTTCGCTGCGCAACATGATCTCGAAAACTATTTTCGCCATCTCCAACGAGGAGTCGCGCTACACGCTGAACGGCGCGCTGCTGGTGCTGAAGGCCGAATCGATGGCCATGGTTGCGACCGACGGCCACCGCCTTGCGCACATCGAGAAGCTGGGCGAATCGCTCGAAGGCATCTCCGGCGAGAAGAAGACGCTGATCCCGCGCAAGGCGCTCAGCGAGCTGCTCTCGCTGCTGAACACTACCGAGGCGGAGACAATGGAGTTCGCCGACGACGAACAGACGCTGTTCTTCCGCGTGGGCGGACGCGTCCTGACCAGCCGCAAGCTCACCGGCCAGTTCCCCAACTACGAGGCCGTGCTGCCGCGCGACAACAACAAGTTCGTCATCGTGCGCTCGGAGGACCTGATGAACGCGATCCTGCGAGTGGCGCAGTTCGCGGACGAGCGCTCGGGCGCCATCAAGATTCGCCTGGAGCAGAACGAGCTGAAGCTGTCTTCATCCTCCACGGATTCCGGTGAGTCGGAAGACACCATTGAGACGCCGTACAACTACGACGCTCTAGTCGTCGGCTTCAACAGCCAGTACCTGATCGACTTTCTAAAGGCCATCGGCACCGCAGGCGAAGTCCGCCTGGAGTTCAAGGACGCCCAGTCCGCCGGCCAGATGCGCCCCGAAGACGCCAGCGAAGACGTCAAGTACCGCTACATCCTCATGCCGATGCGCATCTGAGCCCTTCGCCGACGGCAAAAAACAAACGTGTATCGCGCTGCTTCTAGTGCGAAGCGCAACAGCTCGCTGCGGCTGGAGTGACGCGCATCGCTTTGCGTTGGCCTTCGGAGGGGTCGTGGCTTGCATGCTCGGAGGCTTTGTCGTTTTCCGTGTGGGCGACGCCCTCGCCATCGACTGGTTTGGCAAAGCGCTGCTGAACGTGGCTGCGGTGGCTTGGCTGATCTCGTTCGGGCGCGCGGTGCAACGTCGCGAAATGCGTTAGGCAGGCGACCACTTGTCGGCACCGGGCAAACACCTTCTTTTGTGGCAATCGATATTGGACAAGCACAATGCCGCACAGAAGTTGCCGCGTCCGGCCATGACTCAGTTGGCTTCGCGGACCGCGGATAATGAATCATCGTGTGCGTGCTGATGCGCCAGGAAGCTGCAAAGATAAACAGAGAGATTTGTCATGCCGAAACGAAGCGCAGGAGTGTTGTTATATCGCCGTACCGGGGGCGCGCCGGAAGTCTTCCTTATCCACCCCGGCGGGCCTTACTTTGCAAACAAGGACCGTGGCGCGTGGGGCATTCCTAAGGGCGAGTACGAGCCGGACGAAGATCCGCTGGACGCGGCGCAGCGCGAGTTTACCGAGGAGACTGGCTTCACCGCGCAGGGCGAGTTTCTGCCGCTCGGCGAGATTCGCCAGAAGGGCGGCAAGCTGACCACCGCATGGGCCGTCGAAGGCGACTGCGATCCGGCCAGGCTGGTCAGCAATACCTGCGAGATCGAGTGGCCGCCGCGCTCCCGCCGCACCCTCGTCATTCCCGAGGTGGATGCCGGCCGCTGGTTCACGTTCCCCGAAGCCCGCGAGTTCCTACGCGAAGATCAGCGACCTCTGCTGGACAAGCTGGAGCGTTCACTCGCCTGATTTACGCCCGCAGTTGCGTCGTCGAATGCATCTGCTGGAACCAAGTCCTTCGCTCCCCCGTATCTCCCGCTACGCTCCTGCATTGGGAAAACTGCATACGCACCTCGGAGGCAAGACGAAAGCACTCCGCAATCCCGGCCGAGTCGCCGGCCTCTGGTATCTGCTGCTCACTCTGCTCGGACCGGTGCGTCTGATCTACATTCCCAACAAGCTGTTAGTTTTATCGGATCCGGCGGCCACGGTCGCCAACATCTCTGCGCACCAGACGCTCTTCCGCTTCGGCATCATCGCCGACCTTGCGGCCGCCATGTGCTGGTGATGCTCACGCTGGCCTTCTACCGGCTCTTCCGCGGGGTCGATCAGCACCTCGCAGTGCTGGTCGTCATCTTCGGCGGAGTGATGCCGGCGCTGCTCTACTTCGTCAACGTAGTCAGCGACGGCGGCGCGCTCCTGCTGCTGCGCGGTCCCGCCTACCTGCCCGGATTCACCCAGCCACAACTGAACGCGCTGGTCGCGTTTCTGCTCCGCCTGCACAACCAGCAGAACACCGCCGCCGAGATGCTTTGGGGCGCGTGGCTCTTTCCCCTCGGCCTGCTCGTCTATCGCTCGCGCTTCCTGCCGCGCTTTCTCGGCGCCTGGCTGATTGTGAACGGCGCCGCCCATGTGGTCCTCTGCATCACGGGATTCCTGCTGCCGCACGGTTCGGGCAACCTCTTCCTTTACTTTCAGCGGGCTCTGATGGCAGAGGTTGCACTGATGCTCTGGCTGGTAATTCGCGGCGCCATACCGCCGGAGCCTCTGCGCTCTCACTCGTGATGCCAGAACCGATACGGCAATTGCAGATTGGTGCAAAGAACAAATTCCCAATCGACTCGCCATCGCTCGCTTAGCGGATCCCGATCAGTTTGTGCGTCTGCAGGCTGAGGCGCCACTTCGGATGCTCGGCGCAGTACCTGATTGCCGCGCGGAGTGACTCCGCTGCGTCCGGGCCATCCTTCGGCTGGATGAACCAGTTCGCAAAGTCGAGCCCGTCGTACACGCTTGGCGAGGTTTCCTGCGGATACACCACCTTCAACTCGTCGCCGCGCGTAACCACCAGCGGCGTATTGGCCTTGGGACTTACGCATACCCAATCCACGCCCGCAGGCACTGCAATCGTCCCATTGGTCTCGATAGCGATGGTGAAGTTCTCGCGGTGCAGCGCGTCGATCAGCGCAGGGTCCAGTTGCAGCAGAGGCTCGCCGCCCGTACAGACGACGAATCGCCGGCCCCCATCGGTCTTGCTCAAATCGCGAGGCCATTTCGCAGCAATCGCCGCTGCCAACTCGTCCGCCGTCGCGAATTTGCCGCCGCCATCGCCATCTGTCCCGACGAAGTCCGTATCGCAAAACTGGCAAACCGCCGTAGCGCGATCCTGCTCGTGGCCGCTCCAAAGGTTGCATCCGGCGAACCGGCAGAACACCGCGGCGCGTCCGGTATGCACGCCTTCGCCCTGCAGCGTGTAGAAGATTTCTTTGGCCGCGTATGCCATCAGCGGTACCTGGCGGGGTCGGCGACGCCAGCCTCGGCAAAGCCCTTCAGCCGCAGCAGACACGCATCGCATGCCCCGCACGCCTCGCCGGTCGCGGACGGGTCGTAGCACGTAATCGTCAACCCGTAGTCGACGCCGAGCGCGAGCCCGGCTTCGACGATCTGCTGCTTGGTCATCGCGATCAGCGGCGTGTGGATGGTGATGCGCTTGCCATCCTCGGTGCCCATCTTGGTAGCGAGGTTGGCCAGCCGCTCGAAGGCCTCAATGAACTCCGGCCGGCAGTCCGGATAGCCGCTATAGTCCAGCGCGTTGACGCCGAGAAAGATGTCCGTCGCGCGCAGTGTCTCCGCGAACGCGAGCGCCAGCGAGAGAAACACCGTGTTGCGCGCCGGAACGTACGTTACCGGAACGCCGTGGCCCATGTCCTCGACCGAGCGGTTTTTCGGCACTGGCACATCCGACGTCAGCGCCGACCCTCCGAACGCGCGCAGATCGACCTTGACGATCGCGTGCCGCTCGACATCCTGCGCGGCCGCAACCCGCGCTGCGAACTCCAGCTCGATCTTATGATTCTGCCCGTAGTCGAAGCTCAGCGCATAGACCGCAAAACCCCGCTGCTTCGCAATCGCGACCACGGTGGTCGAATCCAGCCCACCACTCAGCAGCACTACCGCCTTCTTCTCGCTCACACTCTGCTTCCCCCACTTCAAGTTTAGCTGCTCCCGCACACCCTACCCTTGCTTGTCGTCCGCTCACCGCTGCTTGTCGTCTGCCGCCCTACCCTGGCTTGTCATCCGCCTACCCTGCTTGTGCTCAGCACCCACACCTGCCTGTCATTCTGAGCGGAGCGAAGAATCCCCGCATTTCGCTCTTGCCCTTGTTCGTCATTCTGAACGCAGTTCAGAATCTCTGTAGTTGTCTTCTCCGCCAACAGAGCGCCGACCGGACGACTGAGATGCTGACCCCCAGGGTCAGAATGAAGCCTCGGGGAATGTGGACGGGAGAGTAGTCTTAAACTCGATGGAGATTTTCAAAGAGTTTACGTTCGAGGCAGCCCACCGGCTGCCCAATGTGCCGCAGGGCCACAAATGCAGCCGCCTTCACGGGCACTCCTTCCGCGTGGAGATTCACGTCTCCGGCGCGGTCGATCCGCAAACCGGCTGGCTGATGGATTTCGCCGATGTCGGCGCCGCGTTCAAGCCGCTCCACCGCATGCTCGATCACAACTACCTCAACGAAATCCCCGGCCTCGAGAATCCCACCAGCGAAGGGATCGCCCAATGGATATGGGAGCGCCTCGCGCCCGCACTGCCCGGCCTATCCAAAATCATCGTCCGCGAAACCTGCACCACCGGCGCAATCTACTTAGGCCCGACCCGCTGAGGCGCCCGATCCACGACTTTATTTCGATTCAAACTTCGGCAGCCGCAACCATTTCAGCGATTTGCCAATCTTCTCAAACGCAGGGTCTGCGGATACCAGCGTGGCCTTCGATTCCAGTGAAAGTGCAGCAGCGAAACTGTCCGCGTAACCAATCTTGTGTTGCTGCTTCAGGGTCGCAGCCTCAATGGTGCGCCTCGTGTCGGCATCAATCATGGTCACTGCGTGCCGCAGCGCTTTAACGTAATTCAGGGCTCTTTGCTCGGCGACGTGTTTCAGCAGGATGTAGAGCACCTCGCCCAGGTTGATCACCGACATCGAAAGGCGCGCCTGATTCCCCTCGGCTTGCTCGAATAGCCCTCGTACCTTTTCGCCGCCCTGGCCTTGGCTGATACCGAAATACCGAAGGACGGCATTGGCATCCAGAACGTATTCCTTCATCGTGCGTTCTCACGTTTCCGTGCCGCGCGGCGCTCTGCATCGAGATCGGCCTCAAGCGGAAACTCTCCAAGGGTGCCCTGCAAGGCATAGATAGCGTCGTAGTTGCTAGTTTCCAGAACCAGCCGTCCGCGCTCCTCCTGGAACACGACGGCGGTCCCTTCCATTAGTCCGTATCTCTTCCGCAGGTTGGCGGGAATCACAATTTGTCCCTTGGAGCTGATGATTGCAGTGGCAGCCATGGCTTACCTCAAAGTAGGAAACTTCCTACTTGATTGTACGCCGAAGGGTCACGCAGCCCGCTTCCACAGCCGCCCTGTAATCACCCCGAACACAAATCCGCCAACGTGCGCCAGGTACGCCACACCGCCCTGCTGCGCCGTATTGGCTACCTGGCCTGCGTTGAAGAGCTGCATCAGGAACCAAAACCCGATCAACAGAATCGCCGGAATGTACGTCACGCGCACAAAGAACAGGAACCACAGCGCGGTGCGAATGCGGTCCGTTGGAAAGATCACCAGGAATGCGCCCATCACCGCGGCGATGGCTCCGCTGGCGCCCAGGTTGGGCACAATGGAGGCGGGACTCGCCAACACCTGCACGGTCATCGCCACAATCCCGCCCACCAGGTAGAACGCCAGAAAGCGGAAGCGGCCCATCGCATCTTCCATCTCCGGCCCGAACGCCCACAGGTAAATCATGTTGCCGATGATGTGCATCCAGCCGCCATGCATGAACATCGACGTCAGCAGCGTCAGCAGTGCCTGACCGTGCGTAATCTGCGCCGGTATGGCGGAGTAGGTGTACACGAACGCGTCGCCATATTTCAGCTCGCACACGAACGCAAACACATTCAGCAGGATCAGCAGCATCGTAATAATGGTCCGCCGCAACGGCTTGCGCGACGAATCCCCCAGCGGGATCAGGCCACCCATCTCTTCTCTCCCTCAGGAACCTCTGAATAGGTTTTGACTTGTTAAGGGCACGGCTTCAGCCGTGCCGTAAATGGCCTTAGACGAGTACGGCTTTTGCCGCTGGGGTACGTCTCTTCCGCCGCCGCAACTTCTTCAGAGTTTCTCTAATTTTGCATCGATCCATGCAGACTACAGAACGCGAACCGACTCGTCCACCCTGCAAGCGACATTCGCGTAGGCTTGTTGCCATGGACCGGCGGAGTTTTCTCACCAGCGCAGCAGCAACCACAGCAGCTCTTACCCACACATCTTTCTGGCCGGAACTTGCGGCGGCGCAGGCCGCGGCGGTCGAT
>JALYIG010000061.1 GCA_030775885.1 Acidobacteriota bacterium
GTTCGCTCCAGCGCCCGATATGGTGCCAGGCTGCGCCCCTACCACCGTGCTTAGCTCAACCGCACCTCTGGCATCGCGAAAGTGCTGAATCACCGTGAATAGCAGCAAAGTCGCGACAAGAAAAAGGGCGGCCCCAATCATGTAGTCCGCGTTCTCCGCCTTGTCCTGGAGCGAAGTGAAATGCAGCGCGACCATGTAGTACAAAACAAGCAGGCAAAGTCGCAGCAGGTTGAACACATACCCCAGCAAAACTGCTCCCGCAACGATGAGTCCGCTGATGTACCAGCGGAACCGGTAAACGTATCCGGCAATCAGTGCGATAAACCCCATCGTGATGGAACCGCGGATGCCATTGCACCCTGGCGCGATGAACATGCCAAACTCCGGAGTAAACATTAATCGCAGGTGGTCAGGAGTCAGCGAATGTCCCAACGCCATCGCAAATGCTCGCGCGATATGCGCCGACGCATGCTGCAGCGGCATATCCACCATCAAGCTGAAGCGGCTCGGAATTGGGTTAGCGAACCACAAAAGAATAATGGGAAACAATGCCGCACGATACAAGCTCCATCCACCCACCAGCAGTACCACGCCCGAACCGTAAGCCAGAAGCATCAGCGAAGGCGGCGGCAGCATCGTAGACCAGCGAGGAGACACCACCAGAATCAGAACTCCCTGCTGCTGGACTCGTGCCACCACCGACGTGATCGTCAGCAACACCAGGCCCCACCAAGTGCCTTCCGTCTCCCACCCAAGCCGTCGCCACACCCGAAGGATCAAAGCCAGACTCACCACCGGAATAACCATGCCAATCGACTTAAGAGCATCGGTCGTCCACAAATTCCAAAGAAAAATCATCGAAGGCCAGATCGTTGAAACTCCCAGCACCGCGAGAATCGTCGCGAGCCCTGAAAATTGCGCCGGCGAAAGTCCCCACCCTCGAACATCGTGTATTTGGACTTCAGAGTCCGGAAACGCCGGCATGGTTCAACCCCGAGGTTGTTTGGAACTGGGCGCGAACAGGCACAAAACTTGGATGGGTTCGGGAGAGCGCATCAATCGGTCGAAGAATCGCGAAGCCCTCCGCAAATCGAACCTACCGCATTCAATCTAATGCTAAGAAGAAGAGACAGTCAACTGATTGGATAACAGTTATCAGCCGGAAAAGTCCTTCGCATATCCTCACAGCACCATCACGGGCGTCGCTTTCGGGGCAGGCTTAGAGGGAATGCCAGACCATAAGACCCAGCTTCTAGCGCAGGGTTCTTGCATTGTCCCAGTACCTCTTTTGATACGAAAATCGCCTGGACCATTCCACTCCCAGAAACGACCTTCGGAAGCCCATCTGATAGCCGATTGCTTTAGACACCGTCCGTAGCAACGCACACGGTACAAGATGAAGATGGCGGGGAGTTAGATACGCAAGCTCGGACATTACAAATCGCTGGCCCTCGCCGACCGGGTCGCCAAATTCCCTCCTCAGCCAGTTTGCCTGTTGGTGGCAAACTCCGACATCGAAATAACGACGAAATTCCTGACCCAGTGAGAACGGGTGAGAGTGATAAACCATCGCCTCTGCAACGTAAGCCGTCTTCCAGCCCGCCAGCAGCAACTTTCCTGCAACCATCGTATCTTCAGCCACAATCACGTTGGATGGAAAGCCACCAACCTCCAGCAGTTCTCTCACCCGGTAGGCAGAGAAGCTATTGGACAGGAATGCTGCCTTGATCCCAAGTGTCTTGCGGCTCTCCAGATCGCGAATCGAACTTTGCGGCGGATAGTTAAACAGTCTCGCATGTGCCTCAATTGGACCGGCGCCGAGCCTCGGCAGCTGTCTTCCGTAGGCCGCAGCCACGCTTCCGTCCACGAACGCCGATAGCAGTTGATCCACGGCATCCGAGGTCGCCAGAATCGCATCCTGCGTTAGATACACCACAATTTGGGCCCAGGGAACCAACTCCAGCGCCAGTTTGCGCGTGCCACCATGATTGAAATCACACCTGTCAATGCAAAATACCTGGTAGCCCGCGGCTTCAGCGAGATCACGCGTTCCGTCGTCGGAACTCGAATCAACAATCAATATCTGGTTTGCCGGAAATCCCTGAAGAAGAAGCCCTTGACTCAGTGCCTTCCAATGCTTGCTGGCATTGCAGGTTGGTACGACTATCGCAACCTGCGACCGGTCAACCGCCACGTCGAGTGGAAGGTAAATCTCAGGAATCGTAGCCACGTCGCAGCTCCGTTTCAAAATGCCACTCGACCAATTTGATCACCTCAGATAGCAAACTCTAGAATCCAGAGTGTCCAATCGAATCCGTACAACAGAATCCGCTATTCCAAACCACTCGGCAGAAGCCGTATTAAGTCACCGGCCTCTTCACCCTGATAACTATTATAAACGCACCCCTATCGAAAAAGTTTCTCTTTTCCTTTGCTGTACGAATCTACTCGGTCATAAGCGCACCTTAACGCGATACTTAGCGTCGGCGCGTCGCGCTCTGCAACTTTCAGGTAGGCCTGAACCATCGCTCACCAGTTCGTTTCCGTCGCGCAGCATAAAGGCGGCGCCTATACGCGCTCCTCGAGCGGCCGGTGACTTCGCTACTTATTGCCCCTGCGACTTCTTCCTCGCCGCCTCAAACTCATCGCCCGCCCGCCAATCGACGGTTGCCGGCGCCATCAGCGCCTTCCAGCCCAGTTCGAATCCGAACCGCGCCAACTTCGCATTCCCCGAGAAGTCCATATCCTCCGTGTAGTTGTCGCTGAAGTTGTGGTAGCGGTGCGCCGTGTAGTCGTCTTCTTTCGCCAGACCCCACGCCGCATCGTGCCCCGCGTACAGCGTCCCTTGCCCGATCGAAAACGCAGGCACGCCCGCACGCGCCATGCTGAAGTGATCGCTGCGATAGTAGTGTCCCGCCTCCGGATGAGCATCCGGCACAATCCCCAATCCGAACTCACGCGCCGTTGCCTGCACCGTCGGATAAAAGCTCGTGCGGTCCGCTCCATCCACCTTCGTCTCCAACGGATCACCGAAAGGTTGTATGTCGTCGTAATTCAGATCTAGCGTAATCTGAGCCGCCTCAATCGGAGGATGCTGTCCCAAATACTCCGAGCCCAGCAACCCCTGCTCCTCGGCCGTCACGGACGCGAAGATAATGCTATGCGGTGGGGCCTGTCCCAGCGCAGCCCACGACCGCGCCAGTTCCAGCAGAATCCCGCATCCCGTCGCATTGTCCGCCGCGCCATTATAAATATTGTCGCCAGCCATCCCCGGCACAAAACCAAGATGGTCGTAGTGCGCCGAGTACATCACCGCCTGCTCCTTGACCGCGAGTCCCTTAAAGCTGTCGCCGGCAATGTGACGGTCCGCCTCGCTCGCTCCATATTTCGAAGGATCGCCCACCAGAATCCCAACCACGTTCGGCGACTTGTACGACCGCACCGTCGACTCGATATGCGCCTTCAACCGCACTGGCAACTCGACCGCCTTAAACCCGCGCTTGCCCGCCAGATCAATCTCCGCGTCGGTCGATCCCAGCTTCGCCGCCGCAAACAGCTTGTCCGCAACATCGTGGTGAATCCACGCCGCAGCCGCAACTTGCGGATTCGTGTCGCTTGCCAAAAACGTCTTCTCCCCCGAGCCCGAGTTCTGCACCACGCTCCACCCATACGCCGCAAGGTCTGTACGATGAATCAGCAGCGCGCCAATCGCACCTTTGCGCGCCGCCTGCTCGTACTTGTAGGTCCACCTGCCGTAGTATGTCAGCGCCTTGCCCGCAAAAAACTTTGGATCGTCAGACGGCGGATCGCCCACAATAATCAGCACCACCTTGCCCTTCACATCCACGCCCGCATAGTCGTCCCAGCCATACTCAGGAGCCGTCACGCCATACCCCACAAACACCACCGGCGCGTCGATATTCACCACCGGCGTATGCCGCGGATTGTTCACCACGTAGTCCGGCCCAAACTTCAGCGCCATCGCGCCTCCACTCGCCGGAGCCAGCGAGAAAGTCGTCGCATCCCGCTTCACCGTCATCCCGAAGAAATCCACCTGCTGAAAATAGGTCCCGTCATCCCCACCCGGCTTCAGACCATCCAGCGCAAACTGTGTCGCGATGTACTTCGCCGCCAGGTCGCCTCCGCGCAGCCCCGGCCCGCGTCCTTCCAGCAGATCGTCCGCCAGAAACTTTACATGCGCGCGAATCTTCTCCGCGTCAATCGATTTCTCCGCTGCCTTTACTGACGCCGGCACCCCCGTCCCCTGCGCCTTCACCATCGGCACGCACATAGAAAAACCAATCGCAACCAAAGCCAACCCAAACCGAAGATTCACGCACCACTCCTTCGCGCCCAAACGACGCCCTTCCAGTCTAGTTCAAGCCAATGATCTCCCCCGGCGGACCTCTAGCCGCCGTCTCATTCCTCGTACTAAACTCACCTCATGTCCGCATTCAAGAAACGGGTCGAAGCTGCTCTTCCTACCGCTTCGGACATACGCAATCGCCGCTGGATCTACATCCCCTACGACCGTTACACCGACCGAACCGGCCCGCTTACCGAGCAACCACCCTCCGACACCGGCATCATCATCGTCGAGTCGACCGCCAAGGCCCTCCGGCGTCCCTACCACAAGAAAAAGCTCGCAGTCCTAATCTCCAACATGCGCCACTTCGCGCTCGAGCAGCAAGCTAAAGGCGTCTCCGTCCTCTATCACTTCTCGCCCGTAAGCCACGGCCAGGCGCTGCTCCGGTTGCAGCGCGAACATCGCCTCCCAGCCCTCACCTGCATGACACCAGCCGAGCGGGAGCTGCGCGTCGATCTCGCCACCGCGCAGCAGAGCGGCCTTGTGCTGACCCTGGTCGAAGACTCCACCTGGGCCTCCAACTCCAAAGATTTCCTCGACACCTATGGCCCCTTCAAACCCGGCAAATCCTATGTCATGGACCGCTTCTACCGCCGCATGCGTCAGCAGACCGGCATCCTGATGGAGAACGCCAAACCCGTCGGAGGCCAGTTCTCCTTCGATGCCGACAATCGCAGGCCCTACAAGGGCGAAGTCCCCGTCCCCACTCCTCCCAACTACCCGCCCGACGCCATCACCGAAGAGGTCATCGCATTCGTCGAATCCACCTACGCGCATCACTTCGGCACGCTCGACAACTTCGATCTGCCATGCAACCAGACCGATTGCGACACCTTCTGGCACTTCTTCCTGGATCATCTCCTCCCATCCTTCGGCCGTTTCGAAGATGCCATGCGCGATGATCACCTTCAGCTCTTTCACTCGAAGACCTCCGTCCTGCTGAACCTCGGTCGTCTGCTCGCGCTCGACCTCATCCGCGAGGTAGCCGATCGCGCTGCAGCCGACCATGCGCCACTCGCCTCCTGCGAGGGCTTCATTCGCCAGCTTCTTGGCTGGCGCGAGTTCATGCGCCACCTTCACGAACAGACCGATGGATATCGTCTGCTCGCAGATCATGTTCCACAGCAGCAGAATCCACGCCCCCAGGAGCATTCCCCCGATCAAACCAAGGTCGCCGCCAACGCGTACCAAATCACCCCCACCACCGACCCCTATGCCGGTGCCACCCCATCGGCTCTCCACGCATCGCGGCCACTTCCCGCGGTCTATTGGGGAGTCAAATCTGGACTGCACTGCATGGACACAGTCGTCGCGCAGGTTATCGAAGAAGGCTGGTCGCACCACATCACGCGGCTCATGGTTCTTTCCAACCTGGCCACGCTCTGCGGCTTCTCCCCGCGCGAACTTACCGACTGGTTCTGGTTCGCTTACATCGACGCCTACGACTGGGTTGTCGAAACCAATGTACTGGGCATGGCAACCTATGCGGATGGCGGCCTCACAGCTACAAAGCCGTACGTCTCGGGAGCCGCCTACATCAACCGCCTGTCCAACTTCTGCGGGCACTGCCAGTACGATCCAAAGAAATCGACTGGCCCTGGCTCTTGCCCCTTCACAGCGCTTTATTGGACCTTCCTCGAACGCAACGAGCCCATCCTGGCCAATAACTTCCGCATGCAGATGCCATACACCTCTCTAAGGAAGAAATCGAAACAGGAGCTAGTTCAACTGCGCACCCGAGCCGACGAAGCCATCGCTCACCTTGAAAGCTTCAAACGACCGACCTATACCGCTTCCCAGCAAATCGATAGGCCCATGGATCACGAACGCTCTGCCAGTCAACCACAAAAGTAAGGCAGCTCTCAACGAGTCTTCACGCATCGAGAGCGACGCGCAAGCTAACGCACCCCGGGAGCACAATAGAGCAATGAACATCTCCGCCATCCAAGCCGCGCTGCGCGACGCCAATCTCGACGCTTGGCTCTTCTATGACCATCACCACCGCGATCCGCTCGCCTACAGCATCCTGGGCCTCGATCCCAGCATGCACGTCACCCGCCGCTGGTACTATCTCGTCCCCGCCACCGGCGACCCGCAGAAGCTCGTTCACCGCATCGAGGCTGGTCGTCTTGATACTTTGCCCGGCACAAAGACCGAATACTCCTCCTGGCAGGAACTCGACGCCGCACTCGAATCCATGCTCGCTCCGCACACCCGCATCGCGATGCAATACTCCCCGCGCAACGCCATCATGTACGTCTCCATGGTCGACGCGGGCACCATTGAACTCATCCGCGAAATGGGCAAAGAGATCGTCAGCTCGGCCAACCTGGTCAGCCAATTCGAAGCCGTCCTCACTGCCGAACAAATCGCAACTCATTACGTGGCCCAGAAAAAGATCGACGCGCTGCTCGCCGAAGGCTTCCAGCAGATGGGCTACCTCGCCCGCACCTCGGGCACCAACGAGTTCGCCATGGTCCAATGGCTTTCCGAGGCCATGCGCCGCGAGGGCCTCATTTGGGAGTTTGGCCCCAACGTTAGCTGCGGCCCCAACTCCGCCGACTCCCACTACGAGCCCACCGCCGAAAACTCCCGCCCCATCTGCCCCGGAGACTTCATCCTCATCGACATCTGGGGCAAGCTCCCCACACCCGGCGCCGTCTACTACGACATCACCTGGACTGGAGTCGTCTCCCGCCCGCCCACCGACCGCGAGCAGATCATCTTCACGTCCGTCACTACGGCCCGCGACGCCGCCATCGCCGCCATCCAGGCCGCCTACGCCTCTCACAATCCCATCGCCGGATTTGAAGCCGATGACGCCTCCCGCAACGTCATCCGCGCCGCCGGTTACGCCGACTGGTTCACCCACCGCACCGGCCACAACATCGGCCCAGACATCCACGGCGCCGGAGCCCACCTCGACAACCTCGAAACCCACGACGTTCGCCTCATCCTCCCCAACACCTGCTTCTCCGTCGAACCCGGCATCTACTTCCCCGGCGAGTTCGGCCTGCGCAGCGAGATCAACATGATCACTTCCCCCAACCAGGCCTCCGTCACCGGCCGCATCCAGACCGCCCTCGTCCCCATCTAGATCACCTACGCCCCACACGCTTTCTGTTTGTCGTTCCCGAAGGGAATCCGCTTTCGCATTGGATTTGTCGTTCTGAGCGCAGCGAAGAACCCCCGTATTTCGCCTTCGCCGGTTTCATTACCGCTGAATTGGGTTTGCCCCGGGATAACAGCATTGAGCCACCTTCAAGCCTCACCACCCGGCTGATATGATGAACACTGAATGGAAACGAAGGCAAACTACCCGCTCACCGCCGGCGACAAAGGTCTCAACGAAGTCTCCGCCGCCGGAACCTCACCGACCCTCGCCCTCATCGCAGGCTGGCTCATCCCAGGCGCAGGACACCTGCTGCTCGGCAAGTGGGTCCGTGCTCTCCTGATCGCCGTCTCCATCCTCGCAATGTTCGCCATCGGCATCGCCCTGCAGGGCAAGGTCTACACGCCCAACACCGGTGAGCCACTCGACATGCTCGGCTTCGCCGGAGACCTCGGCGCTGGCCTCCTATACGGCATTGCCCGCCTCGCTGGATGGGGCCAGGCTCCGGTCCTCATCGCCGTCGCGGACTACGGCACAAAGTTCATCGTAGTCGCAGGCCTGCTCAACATCGTCGCCGCAGTCGACGCACACTCGCTCGCCAGTGGCAGGAAGCGCTCATGACCATCTCTCACTTCTCCGCTGTCCTGCTCTTCTCGCTCTTCACGTCCATCGTCTTCGGCATAACCCAGCGCTCCGAACCCAAAATGATGATGAAGTTCGGAGCTCTTTGCTTTGTCTGCTTCGTCTGCGGCACCATCCTCGCCAGCTGGCTCATGTTCGCCATCAAACATTAGCCTAGTTTGGTATACAGATCACAAACGAAGCCGTCATCCTGAGCGGAGTTTGGCGCGGCACTTTGCGCCAAACGGAGTCGAAGGACCCCGACGAAGCCCATCGTGCCTCGATCGCTCGCCCCTTTTGAACTGAAAACTTTCTCGCGGACCCACGCACGCAACGAAAAAAGCCCACCATCAAGGTGGGCTTATTCATTTCAAATCTCGTTCCAAATTCATTGCTACGCCTGTACCGTCCCCGCGCCAATCGGAGCCGCCGCCGCAGGAGCAACAACCTTCTTCGGCGCTACCTCAGCCTTCTTGCTTGGCGCAATAATCGCGTGCAGCGTAGTGCCTTCCATCCGCGGCATAAACTCCACCAGCCCGTTGTCCCCAATATCCAGAATCAGCCGGTTGATGATCTTGTAGCCCAGGTCACGGTGCGCCATCTGCCGCCCTTTGAATCGCAGCGAAGCCTTCACCTTATCGCCATCCCCCAGAAACCGGATCGCCATATTCTTCTTTGTCTGGTAGTCGTGCTCATCCACCGTTACGGAGAACTTCACTTCCTTGATGGTGATGACCTTCTGCTTCTTCCGCGCGGCGCGCTCACTCTTGTCCTTCTCGTAGAGGAACTTGCCATAGTCCTGAATCTTGCAAACCGGCGGCACCGCGTTCGGTGAAATCTCCACCAGATCCAACGCTCGTTCCCGCGCCATCTTCAGCGCGTCGAATGGAGGCATCACGCCAAGCTGTTCGCCATTCTCGTCAATCACCCGGATCTCGCGTGCGCGAATCCGTTCGTTGGTGCGGATAAAACTCTTTGCGGAACGCTTATCAATCGGTGGAATAGGGTGCCTCCACGGCGTACCTCTCAGGCCGCCATGTCTAAGTTGAATTGGATCGCTTCCTCAATCGAGGTTGCGCGTACCCAGAAGTATAACATTTTGTACCACGTGAGCCGTTAAAGCCGCATCCGCATTCCAGCATCTACGAATCAAAAAGCAGCGGCCGCCGCTTCTAAGAATGCATAGAACGGGCGTTAGCCCGCAGGGTATGCTCTTTCGTCTCGCTATTTCGCCGCCGCCATCTGCATCTCGTACTCCGCATACGGCCCCTTGAAATCCTCAATCCGGAAATCCTCCGGGCCGCCGTCAAAATGCCAGATCCGAGTGGCGACCTCGTTGATGAGATCCAGATCGTGAGTCACCAGCAACACCGTTCCCTCGTACTTCTGTAGCGCCAAATTCAGCGCATTAATCGCTTCCAGATCAAGATGGTTCGAAGGCTCGTCCATCACCAGCACATTCGGCTTTTGCAGCATCAGTTTGCAGAACAGCAATCTCGCCGCCTCACCGCCGCTCAGCGCCTGCGTCATCTTCAAGCCTTCTTCGCCCTTGAACAGCATCTGCCCCAAAATCCCGCGAATGTCTTCTTTCGTCGCATCCTCGTCGAACTGGTGCAGCCAATCATTCACCGTCAACCCCAGTTCAATCGAGGCCTTCATGTCCTGCGCAAAGTACCCTATCTGCGCCTCGTGTCCCCACTTCACCACGCCCGAGTCAATCGACACATCCTTCTCATCGACGCCCGGCGCATTCGCCAACAGAGCCTTGATCAGCGTCGTCTTGCCCTGCCCGTTACGCCCCATCAGCACTATCTTGTCGCCGCGCATGCACGAAGCAGAGAACTCGTTCACCACCTTCAGCGGCGTCCCATCCTTCCGCTCATACGCCTTCGACACCCGCTCGATCTCGAGCACGTGCTTGCCCGAAGGCCGCTTCTGTTCAAACCGGATAAATGGCCGCTGAATGTTCGACCGCGCCAGCTCCGTCGTCGCCAGCCGCTCCACTTCCTTCTTGCGCGAGTTCACCTGGCTCGACCGCGTCCCCGCCGAGAAGCGCGCAATAAAGTCGTTCAACTGCGAAATCTTCTTTTCCCGCTGCTCGTTCTGGCTCTCGATCCGCGAACGGATGGCGGTCTTCTGCTCCACCATATCGTCGTAGCCGCCGTTATACGTAATGATCGTCTCGTAATCGATGTCCGCAATATGTGTGCATACCGAGTTCAAAAAATGACGGTCGTGCGAGATCGTGATCAGAGTGCCGTTATACCGCACCAGAAAATCCTGCAGCCACAGAATCGAATCGAGATCCAAATAGTTCGTCGGCTCATCCAGCAGCAGAGCCTGCGGCTCGCCGAACAGCGCCTGCGCCACCAGCACGCGCACCTTCTGGCCGCCCTGCAGCTCGCTCATCTTGCGATCATGCAGCTCATCGGCGATATCCAAACCTTGCAGAAGAATCGCCGCATTCGCCTCCGCCTCGTAGCCGTCCTCTTCTCCGACGATCCCCTCCAGCTCACCCAGCCGCGAGCCGTCCTCGTCCGTCATTTCCGGCTTCTCGTAGATCAATTCCCGTTCTGCGAGCGCCGCCCACAGCGGCTTGTTGCCCATAATCACGGTGTCGATCACGCGATACGAGTCGAACGCATACTGGTCCTGGCTCAGCACGCCAAGCTTCTTCGGCCGCACCACGTTGCCTTTCTGTGCGTCCAGCTCGCCCGTCAAAACCTTCATAAACGTCGACTTGCCAGACCCGTTTGGACCCGTCAATCCGTACCGCCGCCCGCTCGTAAACGTTACCGAGACGTCCTCAAAGAGCAGCTTCTGCCCATACCTCATCGTCACATTCGAAACTGAAATCATAGCTTTTCTCTCATTTTACCTGTTTACGCACGCGGATGCCTCACTCCTGCACCGCAAGTATGGAGAACGTCCGTCATTCCGAGCGGCCTCAACAGTTGTCATTCTGAACGTAGCGAAGAATCCCCGCATTTCGTCCGCACCGCCGCTGCTTCATCCATTCGCAAGACGCTTCAAGGCCTTCGTTCACTTACAGCGCCCAGTCCCCTTGACATGTACGTAGATCAACGTACATACTCCTTCCATGCCGATCGAAACCCTCGACCTCGACGGATTTCTCAAGTTCCTCAAGCAGAAGCAGGGCGACCAGTCCGACCGCAAATTCGCCCAGCAGCTCGGTGTCTCACCGTCGTATCTTTCCGACGTCTATAACGGCCGCACCATCCCCGGAGGGAGTATAACCGCAGCACTCCACGCCCGCCGCGACGTCGTCTTCCACGTCCCGGTTCCGGAAGCAGGCGAACCAGACAAAAGCAGCAAAAAGGAGAAGTCATGAAAGAGAATCGCACCCGCATCGCAATCATCCTTGACCGTTCCGGCTCCATGCAGTCTGTCCGCGAAGCCACCATCTCCGGCTTCAATCAGTTCATCCGCAGCCAACGCGAGCTGCCTGGCGATGTCTCCGTCAAACTCGTCCAGTTCGACGACCAATACGATGTCGTCTTCAACCTCCCGCTACCCGAAGTGCCGGAGCTGACTCAAGACCTCTTCGTTCCTCGCGGTATGACTGCCCTCTTCGACGCCCAGGGCCGCACCATCGCCGCCCTCGGCGAAGAACTCGCCGCCTTGCCCGAGTCAGAGCGCCCTACCAATGTCATCGTGATGACCCTTACCGACGGCCTCGAGAACGCCAGCAAGCAATACGGTATCGCCCAGATCGCCGCCATGGTCAAGCACCAGACGGAGGTCTACAAATGGAACTTCGTCTTCCTCGGAGCCAACCAGGACGCCATCCACACCGGCGCCCTGATGGCAATCCCCGCCGCCTCGTCGCTCACCTATCGTTCCAGCCGTTCCGGCACCGCCGGCGCCTTCGACTCAGCCTCCAACTTCATCCGCAGAAGCCGCAGCGGCGGCGCCCCACTCTTCGCTCGCGCAGAGCGTGAAGCCGCAATGGCCGAAGACGTCCCCAACGCCGTCCCAGCCCCACCACTGCCCTCCACCGCGCCGCCAGCGATTCCCTGAACTCATCCCCAGTGAGGTGGGCGCCCCATTTCAGACGCGCCTCTGACAACTGACCACTGACCGCATACAACGAGCCTCACGCACATCAGCGCCGCCGGATAGATCAGCACGCTCACGTGCCGCGTGTACGCAAACCCTGCCAGGTAAGGCAGCACACAAGCCGCCACCATCGTAAGGAAGATCCCACCCGCCAGCCGCTGCTCCCGCGCCACACCTCGGATTACCCACCACGCCGCCCCCGCCAGCGAGGTCCACAGCAACACGCGGAACACCACCAGACCAGCGATCTCCACATCCAGTGCCACACCGCTCACCGCAGACGACCCGATCTTGTGCACCGAGACCAACGCCACCCACAGCTTCCGCGCGTCCGCTGTCAACGTCTCCCGCGGATGAGCCTTCATATAATTAACTGCCGCTTTCCGGTGAAAGTCGTTGAAACTCCACTCATCCGCAAAATCCTGCCCTGCTTTAAGCTCATCGTCAAACTCATCCAGCGAGTCGCCCGCTGGAGGAGGATAGCGCTCCAAAAATTGCGCATTGTTCCCCTTGTGCAGATTCAGCCCATCCATGCTCGTCCCCACGCTGTATCGCCCGCTTACGTGATGCTGCTCGATCGCCCAGCCCACCGGCGCAGCGATCGCCAACATCAACACCATCGCTCGCGCAGCCGTCCGCCGCTCCAGCAGCCAGTAACCCACCACCAGCACCAGAACCACCGGCAACATCGAGCTCTTCGCCAGATAGATTCCAGCCACCGCGACGCCCAGCATCGCCGCCACGCCCAAGCCGCCGCGACGCGCCGCGAAGAGCAGAATCGCCACCGCGAGAGCGAGCATGCTATACGAGTAGCCCTCTTCCACCTGCATCAGCCGGACATCCGACAGGAAGACCGTCACCCCGAAAGGAGCCAGCAAAATGAGCAGCGCCCACACCCGCCGCACTCCATTCTGCGGAAGGCGCAGCCACACCAGCCACGCTGCAATCTCCAGCGGTAACAGCATCATCACCATCTTCAGCAGATTCACCCGCAGAGCATCGTCGCCCAGCAGCCTCACACCCAACGCCACCATCCAGGTGGCCAGCGGCATCCGCCCCGCATGGAAGCAGATCGGATTCCCCGGAGTCCCCATCGCCTCCGTGCAAACCGAGACGCCACGACCGTCGAGCAGGTTCTTGGCCGTCGGTCCAACCAGGTTAGACAAGCGAAATAAGCTCGTCTGCGGCCCAGGTTCTCTGTAATGCCAGACGTCCGCGACACCGATACCCAGCGAAATCGCAACGAACAATGCGAACAGCGCAATGCTTCCCCTGCTCCGCTCGCTCGACGCCGTCCGCATGCTCCAACTCTATCGCAGAGGCCGCTACGATTGACCGATCAAAACGCCAGCGGCAAACACCAGTCCGCCGCCGACAATCACCTGCAGACAGCTCAACGTAAAGCTGGTCTTGAAGTATTTATGCCGAATCAGAGCAATCACAATCAGCTCCACGCCCACCACCACGTAAGCGAGATCGAGTGCTGTGTGCACATTGGGAATGAGAAATGGAAGGGTATGAAGAAAGCCGCCGATGAACGTCATCAACCCGGTTACCACGCCGCGAACGACAGGATTGCCGCGTCCTGTGAGTTCGCCGTCATCGGACAAGCCCTCGGAGAAGGCCATCGAAATTCCAGCGCCAACCGCCGACGCCGCTCCGATTAGAAACACAGTGTGCGAATTGTGAGTTGCGAAGGCGGTGGCGAAGATCGGCGCCAGCGTCGACACCGATCCATCCATCAACCCGGCCAGCCCAGGCTGAACAACGCGTAAGACAAAGTTCTTCTCATCGCCGGGGCGCGTGCCCAGCGCCTTCTCGATTTCAGGGATCAACTCAACCATGCCTTATAGATGCAGAACAGCCCCGTCCAGCGGCTGTTTTGCGCGTAGGACGGAGCTGCGGTGGTTCATTTTATGACGTTGTGAAAACGTTATTGACCGCGGCGAGCCGGACCCGACCGGCTGCTGCCCGGACGACTGCTGGACCGTCCGGTGCCATTGCGGCCTCCGCCAAATCCGCCGCCGCCTGCACGGCCACGGAAGCTGTTCCTACCGTTGCTGCGGCTAGGGCTCGCGCCGGCGGCAGGCTGAGCCGAAGCATCGCCCGACTTCCAGGAACGCGTCTCCATGGCCAGCAGATCATTGGCTGGCTTGGTGAGATCGAGAGGCTTGTTGCGCTCCTCTTTCTCAAGGTTCTTATCGGCTTCCTTCCATTCGAACTTCACTTTCAGTTCGCGCTCCATCTTGCGAGCGTCGGAACGTTCCTGAGGCATCACAAAAGTAGTCGCGATGCCGGTTGCACCAGCGCGGCCCGTGCGGCCAATGCGGTGAACGAAGTCGTCCGACCCGTTCGGCAGATCGTAGTTCACCACATGCGCGATATCGTGCACATCGATGCCGCGAGCAGCAACGTCGGTCGCCACCAGCACGCGATGTTTGCCGGTCGAGAAGCCTTTGAGCGCCGCGGTCCGCTGCGACTGCGAACGGTCGCCGTGGATCACGTCCACGTCGTGGCCAAGCCGCTCCAGCTTCTTCGAAATACGGTCCGCGCCGTGCTTGGTCCGCGAGAATACCAGGAATGTGCCTGTCTCTTCCCGCAGCATCTGGTCAAGCAGACCGAGTTTCTGGTCCTGCATCACGGTAACGGCGCGAAGCTCTACCTGATCGCATGGCTTGGAGGTCTGGCCGATCTCGACGCGCACCGGATTGCGAACGTAGTCGCGCACAATCTCGCGCACGTTGGCGTCCAGCGTCGCCGAGTAGCACATGGTCTGCCGCGTCTTGGGAAGAGAACCGACAATGCGCCGGATCGCCGGCAGAAAGCCCATGTCCAGCATGCGGTCCACTTCGTCGAGCACCAGCATCTCGACCATGTTGATGTTCACCGCGCGACGGCGGAGGAAATCTTCAAGTCGTCCAGGAGTCGCGACTACCAGCCGAGGGCCGCGGCCAAGCTGGTCGAGCTGGGTGTTTTCAGACAGTCCGCCCACTACGAGGACGGCGTCGTTCTTGGCGTGCGGTACCAATTTCGAATAGTGTTCAAGCACCTGCATCGCAAGTTCGCGCGTTGGCAGCAGGATCAGCGAGCGAATGGGGCTGCGCTTCCCCTTCACAGCAGCAATGGGGTTGCGGTCCATCTGCTCGATCATTGGAATGAGGAAGCTGAGGGTCTTGCCGGTGCCGGTGGAAGCGGTAGCGAGAATGTCCGCACCCTTGAGCGCCGGAGGAATGGCCTTGGCCTGCACAGGAGTAGGGGTCATGAAGCCGGCCAGGCGCAGACGGCTCTTGAGAGCCGGAGAGATGTCAAAGTCGGAGAAGTTCACGTCCTTCAGGAAAGGAAGGTGAGTGGTTGGGTCGATCTGGATCTCAGAAGCGTCGACGGTGGTGGTGCCAGGCGCAGCAATGGAGGCGCCGCTGGCAGCAGCTGCGGAGTTTTCGAAGGTTGTGTTGTTCATAGGGGTTACGGAAATAGCCTCAGGCTCAAGAATTGCGGGAGTCAAAATGTTCCTTATAAAGTCGTTGTCGATAGAGCGCGAATAGATGCAGCGGCGCCAAGGCACCATGGAATCGAAATAGTCAGCTTGGCTATCGGTTTCGATGAGCAGCTGCTGCACGGCGAGACTCGTCCATTTGACGTGTCTTCCAGCCAGAGCAACCAGCGCGTCTTCTTGCGGACTCGACCCTGTTTCGGGCGAAAGTCAATTGCAAAGGTCTGCGGTGGGAAAGGCAATCACAGTCTCTGGCCAGAGATTTCAGGATTCCTGAAATCCTTGCCTGCAATGCCCGCACTCGATTTTGTCAAGCGCAACACCAGTGTAGCACACTGCAAGCGACAGATGTTGACTTGTCAGTGTCGCCCGATAGAAGCAGGTGAAGCAATCGGGCCGCATCCCGAAGGACGCGGCCCAGATCAATTCGTACGGACTGCAGGTCAGACTAGAAGTTCTCGGGCTCGGCGGGCAAGTCGAGGTCCTCGTCGTCGTCCTCGTCTTCATCGTCGTCATCGAAGTTGCCAAAGCTAGCTGCCAAAGTGGCCGCCGGCAGAACCGAAGTCGGTCCGGGAACCGGGTTGCCCTGGTCATCGATCTTCATGCCCAGCGAAAGACCCATCTGCGCGAGAATTTCTTTGATCTCGTTCAGCGACTTGCGACCGAAGTTCTTGGTCTTCAGCATCTCGGCTTCGGTCTTCTGGATCAACTCGCCGATCGTGGCAATGTTCGCGTTCTTCAGGCAGTTGTAGCTGCGAACAGAGAGCTCAAGCTCTTCGACCGAACGGTTGAGGTTCTCGTTGCGCAGAGCCGGCCCGTCGAGTGCGTCGTGACCTGCTTCCATCTCCTCTTCAAAGTTGATGAAGATGCTCATGTGGTCCTTGAGCAGTTTGGCTGAGAGGCCGAGTGCATCCGCTGGAAACACCGTGCCATTGGTCCAGATCTCGATCGTGAGCTTGTCATAGTCGGTGATCTGACCGAGACGCGCTGCCTCAACGAGATAGTTGACCTTCCGGACCGGCGAGTGGACCGAGTCAACGGGAATGAAACCGAGCCCGAGATCGGCGTCGAAGTTCTTGTCTGCGGAGATGTATCCACGGCCGCGCTTGAGGCGCATCTCCATGTCGATCTTGCCGCCTTCGCTGACCGTGCAGATGTAGACGTTCTTGTCGAGGATCTCAACGTCGCCATCGGCCTCGATCATGCCGGAGGTGATGACGCCCGCGGCGTCTGCGCGCAGGTACATGGCCTTGGGGCCTTCGCCCGCAAGCTTGAAGGGAATCTGCTTCAGGTTGAGGATGATGTCGGTTGCGTCCTCAACAACTCCGCTGATGGACTGGAACTCATGCAGCACGCCCTCGATGCGGACGGCGGTGACAGCAGCCCCCTCGATAGAGGACAACAGTGTGCGGCGGAGTGCATTGCCGATCGTAGTACCGAAGCCGCGCTCAAATGGCTGAGCGGAAAACTTGCCGTACTTTTCGGTGAGTGTTTCGGTGTCGACTGCGAGACGCTTGGGCTTTTGAAAACCTCTCCAAAGCATGGGTATTTCTCCTTTTCGTCCTAGCCGCGATGCATTCTGCGGACTGGCGGGTGTTTCGGTTGCGGGCTAAGTTGTGGTGAAGCAGCCGTTAGCTTCTAGCTCTTAGTTAGAGGCTAGAAGCTAACGGCTAAAAGCTATTTGCTATAAAGTTCGACGATGAGCTGCTCGTTGACCGGCAGATTGACGTCTTCGCGCTTCGGCAGGGCGAGCACTTTGCCCGACAGATTCTCGCGGTTGATGTCAAGCCACTGGACGGCGCGCTGGCCGCTGGCGAAGCTGCCCGACTCTTCGAGAATAATGAGCTTCTTCGAACCCTCGCGGATCGCAATCTCGTCGCCAACCTTGCATTGGAAGGACGGGATGTTGACCTTGCGGCCGTTCACCTGGAGATGTCCGTGACGAACGATCTGGCGGGCCTGGCGGCGCGACATTGCGAAGCCAAGACGGTAGCAGACGTTGTCCAGACGCGTCTCAAGCTGTTGCAGCAGGAGTTCGCCGGTGACGCCGGTGCGATTCGCAGCCTTCTGGTAGTAGGCGCGGAACTGGGTCTCGAGAGTGAAGTAGATGCGCTTCGCCTTCTGCTTCTCGCGAAGCTGCAAGCCATAGCCGACTACCTTCTTTACCTTGCGCGACTGGCCGTGCTGGCCTGGGGGAAAGTTGCGCTTCTCAATCGGACATTTATCGGAAAAGCATTTCGCTCCCTTGAGGAAGAGCTTGGTGCCGTCGCGGCGGCAGAGGCGGCAGACGGGTCCTGTATAACGTGCCATTTTCTATTTCTCCTGACTTCGGGTGACGATCGGTTTACACGCTCTCGCGTTTCGTCCCGATCCTGTTCAAGTTTGTTAGTTCTCAGTTGTCAGTTCTCAGAAGAAACCCGAGAAATCTGACAACTGAAAACTGGATATTGAAAACTGATGCTCAGACGCGACGGCGCTTCGGCGGACGGCAGCCGTTGTGCGGCATCGGCGTAACGTCGCGGATGGAGCGCACCTCGATGCCCGTGGTCGCCAGAGCGCGGATCGCGGACTCGCGGCCGGAGCCGGGACCCGAGACGCGCACATCGACCGAGCGCAGACCGTGATCACGGGCCGCATTGGCAGCACCGGCAGCAGCCTGCTGCGCCGCAAACGGGGTTCCCTTGCGGGAACCGCGGAAGCCAAGCGAGCCGGACGACTTCCAGGAAAGCGTGTTGCCCGCCTGGTCGGTGATGGTGACGATGGTGTTGTTGAAGCTCGCCTGGATGAACACCAGACCGAATGGAACGTTCTTGCGTTCGCGCTTCTTGAACTTCTTGTTCTTGCCCGCGGGCTTGGCGCCGCCTGCCTTGTTCTGTGTCTTCGCCATGATTTATTTCGTCGCTTTCTTCTTGCCGGCAACCGTTCCCTTGCGGGGACCCTTGCGCGTGCGAGCGTTGGTGTGGGTGCGTTGGCCGCGAACCGGCAGCGAACGGCGGTGGCGAAGGCCACGGTAGGACTGAATTTCGATCAGGCGTTTGATGTTGAGCGAGACGTCTTTGCGGAGGTCGCCTTCGATTTGGCCCTGGCCCTCGATGACTTGACGAATGCGGTTGAGCGCATCCTCGTCGAGCGTGCCAAGCTTCGCGAAGGGATCGACGTCCGCCTTCGTGAGGATCTTGGCGGCGCGAGAGTTGCCGATTCCGAAGATGTAAGTGAGACCGATGCGCGCCTGTTTGTTATTAGG
>JALYIG010000062.1 GCA_030775885.1 Acidobacteriota bacterium
CTTGATTCGCGCCACTGGGGGCCGACATGGATCATCCGCTAACCTCCCTCCTGTTTCGCCTTGCCACCATCGGGCTCGCGACTACGTTTTTTGTTATCCCGATGTCCGCTCAATCTCCAAACATGACACAGATCACCACGATTCGCAGCTATAGCAATCTTGTAGTCATCGACGTGGTTGTTACCGATTCTCAAGGGAATCCTGTACGGGGTCTGAAGCAGTCGGACTTTTCCTTGACGGAGGACAAAAAGCCGCAGACGTTTCGACATTTCGAGGAGCACACCGCTGCGCCCGCTTCGAACGTCGAAATTACGCCGCCCCCTAAGCTGCCTCCAGGCTTTTTCACGAACAAGTCGGCTGCGCCTGTAAACGGGCCACTGAATATTCTGCTGCTGGACTATCTGAATACTCCACTGTCAGCGCAGCCTTACGCACGCAAGCAGCTTATGGAATTCCTGGACAAGCTGCCAGCCGGAACGCGGATCGCAATCTTCGCGCTGACCAACCGCCTGATTATGCTACAGGGCTTTACAGCGGACACTGCGGTGCTGAAGGCGGCGCTGACCAGCAAGCAGGGTGCGCCGCAGGCTTCCGACACTATGACGGATGCAATCAACGGCGGCTCGATGACGGACACAACGCTTACCGATGCGATTGCGAACGACCAGCCTGCGGTTCAAGGCATGGTGACAAACGCGATGGTCAACGACCTCACCCGCTTTGAGGCACAGCAGACCTCGTTTGTGCAGGACATGACGGCGCAGATCACGCTCGATGCCTTCAATATGCTGGCACGCTACCTAGTGGGAATTCCAGGAAGGAAGAACGTGATCTGGCTTTCAGCGGGCTTTCCGCTCGACGTAGAGCCAAGCGTCAATGAGGTCAAGCCGACCGATTTTGTGGTACGGAATGACGAAGCGATTCGGCGCACGGACAATTTGCTGGCCCGATCACAGGTGTCGGTGTACCCGGTCGACGCGCGCGGCGTGTTCAATCCGGACACATCGCTGGATGTTTCGAAATCTATGGCCGCAATCACGGAGACCAGCGGCGCGAGCGCGGCAGCTGCGTTGAACGCGTCGCTAATCTCGATCTCGCAGCAGCAAATCCACGGCAAAGGCACGGTCGTTTGATCCTTCTTCCAGATCACCAGACGGCCAGCCGGACTCCCCTTGACGTTGATCTGGCCTGCCACGCTTCCATCATTCAGGAACCCGACGAGTGCGGCGGTTCCTTCTCCTCTCAGAGGAACGGACCAGTTCGCGTGGTCTGCCGCTTCTACATTCATTGAGCACTGTCGCTTAGCGTTCGCGTAGATGATGTTCGTGGATGAGTACACGTTTGGCCGAAGCTCTTGCCGACAGAGCATGTACGCAAATTGATGTTCCCCAAACTTGCGGTCCATCGTCCCTACGGGCCAATCCTGTGTCCATCGTTGGACTTCCACTGGCGGAGAACCATCCAGAACGGAATATGTGCGCGGGCCATTGAGTGTGAATCCCTCCTGGAACACGAGAGCGTGGTTCAGGAAAGTTGTTTGTTCCAAAAAGCGATCCAACCTGACGACATCCTTCAGGTTTGCATCGAGGAGTAGAACTGCTGACTTGGACTCGCTTGCGCCTTGCGGGTCGAGATTGACCGATTGGATTCTAAAGAGCAGTGTTCCGCCCGGGCCGGCCTCTGCCTCTCCGTCAGCCACCACTTCACCGTATCCATCAGCCAAGTACGGAATGTCCCTGCTCGCCACGATAGATCCGCGCAGATCGAGGACCACTATGCGTGCCATCCCATCGACTTTGCGGTCGCGCGACTGACGACAGTTTGGGCTGATGTTAAAACCAACAGCGACCCGATCGTTATTCAACCAGACAACGAATCGATAGCCAATGATCTGACCAGCACACTTGTCCGCGTCAGCTTGAAAGAAATCGCCAGGCAAACCACGGGAAGACAGAGAAATGTGAAAGTCGGGTTTCGGCCCGATCGCTGGCTGTGCCTTCGAGCAACCAAGGAAGAGCCCACTTGTTAGCGCCGCGCAAACGGCTGTCATAGCGAACCTCTTACGCGCACCTAACAATTCGTCTCCCTGAGTGCCATTTCTATCTCGCATGCCGACTGTGTTCCAAAGATACGCTGCTCTTTGCAGGCGGTGATGTCCCTAGAGAATCGGGTTGTTGCCCCTGAATCGGGATTTTGACCAACTATAGTGTCTACCTCTAAATCGAATACCGGGGAAACTGGGTCTGCCGCCGGAAGGATCGCCGAATTTAACGCGCGTCATAGCAGGAATGTCGGGGAACGCATCCCATCCGACTATGCCGGACTAAAGTAGCGAGAGCTGAGCCCCGACGTAGATTTAGGTTCGCCTCGAGGGAATACCTCTAGCCTGCCACCACCTTGTGCAACGACGAGGAAACCCATCCCTTCGCTCTCTGATACTGTCCATGCCTCGTATCCGGCAGAGGCGTTGAATGTTTCTAACTGCGCCCCATTGTCAAAAGTGATCATAAGGTCTCCGGTCCCAGACCTCACCTCAACGCTCTTAACCCGGGAACTCGAAAGGATTCGTCTAGTCTCCTGTTCCCCATCGATAGGACCAGGAAGCCCGAACTGCTGTTCATGATCGCCGTCGCCAAATGCAACAGAGCCACCGACCAGGAGCCGCCACGGACACTCCAAAGTCAAACCTATCGTGCCACCGTCGAATCCCATATGCCATGAATGCTCGGCCTTAGACACCGATGTGCACAGCAGTCCCGCCAAAGCATCAGTTAGCCCGCAATTATCATCCATTTGCGAATTCTACCGCGCAAATTGAAGACCACCAGATTTAGGGACGCCTTGGGTTAGACCCGTGAACTGCCCTCTGAAGTGGGGTTGTGTCCTTGAATCGGCATTTTGTCGAAGTAGGATTTTTGCCGCTGAACGGGTCGTCCGAACTTGGATGAGATCCCGTATCTCGGCAGTTTCGTATATCCATTGTGGTGGGGGAGAACTGGACCAGTCATAATCCTTCCCGTTTAGCTTGGATTATTGATGAATCCGTCCTGAAGCTCCCATCGTCCGGCTTCCTTGTTCTCGATCAGATATCTATCTACTTCATCCTGGGCCTCACATTGCGGAACATCGACGGCGAGTAAGATTCCCGACTCATTCATCTCCACCATCAAGCCTCGCGCTTGCAACTCACGCCGCGCCTTTTCGATCTCGTGTGCCGGTGCCGTGTCCATCAAGAGACGGTAAGTGTTGTGCCCTCCTCTTTGCACAACGTGACTAAAACGCAGACGATCCGTTTTCTCTGCTGCCACAACATCGCCCCTTGCAACGTTCTTTAGATAGAACGGAACACTTTCAATGACAAAGCCTGCCTGCGAGGTGCGGCCCAGCAGTCCCTCCCAACTCTTGGATTCGGGATAGCCGTCCGCGTCTTTCTCGATTGGAAACCAGATTTCTTCCAATTGCTGTCTTTCAGGGGAACCGGGGCTCGGTGTCGATTTCATGCGAGTTCAGATTATCGGATCGCTAAACACTGTGCCGGTAAATCGGCGTTTTGGGAAAGTGGCCAAGGGAGGAGCCTCAGTTTAGGCGAAGTGTTGTATCCCCATTCATGACGGTGGAATTGTCATGAACCGCGCACCCGGCTACCTTTAACCGTCAATCCACGTGCGTTCTCAAATTTACAGATTTCCCATGCATTGCTATTGAGATGGCCGTTTTTGCGCAGCAAGATCAGGAACCTCCAACTGGCGCCGAAGCGAATCTGGAATGAGAGTGCGGTTAAACGGCTCCTGCGTCGTAGGCTTCTCTTCAGCTGTTGGGAACTGAGTTCCGTAGATCTGCGGTTGTTGGATGGATTGGAGGTATCGGTCTAGTGTGGCAGCCGCGATCCACGTCGCATCGCCCGCACCTTTTCGCATCGCGACCATGGCGAGCGTGTGGGCTAGAAGATAATCATCTGGATTGGAGCCATGTTGAAAGATGAAGGCGGCCCAAGTGAAATCTTCGCCGGAGTGGAGAGCACCCTGATTCAAGAGCCGCATAGTCAGAGCGCGGCGCTCCGCATCAGTCTTGCTAACGGATGCCCAATCGATATTCGGGTACGTCTGTCGCACTCGCTGGTCTTCCTCATAAATTTGTTTCATCTCAGGATTCGAAGGGGCATCATCGTCGGGCGCGTATGTCTGTTCCGGTCGCCAATCGTTTGAGACTGAAACCCTTCCGGTGACGCGTTTGAGTCTGAAGGGAGGCAGTGAAGCATCTAATTTAAAGCTAGCGTTTGTCTCATCCTTGACGCTCATCAGGTATATGTCTTTATCCTTGGGGTCTTTCGGATTTTGCACGGTAAGGGATAAGACATTGCCCTTCCATTCAGAAGATGTGATCGTTTCAACCGTCGCGGGGCCCTGGATATGCGAGAAAGACAGCCCGTTCGCGGTTTGGAAGTGCGCTGGGTAGGACACGGTGCCTGTGACCGGGCCTGCTTTTCCGTTTGAGGGGCTTATGGAAACCACAAGAAATGTGCGATTGCCTAACTGAAGCGTCCACCGACCCATCGCACTCGTTGGCGTTTGCGCCATGCTTGCCCTCTGCGGGCATATGGTCAGAAGAGAGGCCAACAATAAAAATTGGTTGATACTTTTCATGATCAACAGACTACAGGCAGAGCACAGAGTGAGTCAGTAAACGTGATGACTCACCAACCGAGGCTCTAAGTCACGTTGTGCCCCTGAATCGGGATTTAGTCTAAGTGAGGCTTTGCCTCTTGGACGGGCGGTCCTCAGTTAAATGAAAGCCAGTATTGCGGGGGTTACGGGGTGACAGATTGAAGCGCTATTCTGATCTCTATGCATACCATCGCAACAGTATCGTTTTCGATTCAGCCTTTCGAGAAAACGCACTCTATAACCCCGCATGTCAATGGGGCTTCTCTCGTGGATATGGTTTCGACATTTGAGCGTGAGCTGGGCTTCGATCCCATCTGTGGCTATGGCGGATTGGTTCCTGGATACTTCAAGTATGGCCCTCTTGATAGGTACTTCTTAGGAGACTTCGAGCCGAACAGTTACTTCTCGAACTGGGGCAAGGTCTATCTACTTGGCTGCAATTGTGGTGAGGTTGGGTGTTGGCCGCTGACGGCTCACATCGCGACGGAAGGCGATTCAGTAGAGTGGACCGCGTTCGGACGGGATCACCGCCCGGAGCGCGATTACTCAGCCTTCGGCCCGTTTGTCTTCGCCGCCGATCAGTACCGGCAGGCCGCCGCTGCTCTCCTGGACGAGTTCTCGGCTTTGGTGAAGGATTAGCCTGTTTTTGACCCAATGACTCAAATCCCTTGAATCGGCATTTTGAGCAACTGGGATTATCTACGTTTTGAGGCGAGTATTCTAAGCAGTGCCCGCAGCCCCTTAGCAAGGACGACTTGTGTGGGCGGATGATTGAGCGGCGGTGAGGGAGACCGCTGCCATGCGACAGAAGATTAAGAGCAAGCGCCGATCACCAAAGACTGTCTTGCGACTGCCAGACCTGGACCATTCCAAATCCTCCGTTCTGCAGACCCTGGGATCGGCTGCATCTCGAAAGACCTATGCCTTCGCCATCGATGACTTTATTGGTTGGTATTGCTCGGAACCACGGCTGGCATTCGGCAGGACTGTCGTCCTCCGATATCGCTATTACCTAGAAGCTCGCCAATTAGCCCCCGCGACCATTAATCTGCGGCTCGCCGCCGTACGGCGACTGGCGTACGAGGCGTCTGACAACGGATTGCTAAGCCCGGACCTTGCAGCCGGCATTCGCCGTGTAAAAGGTGCCAAGCGACTCGGGATGCGGATCGGCAATTGGCTGACACCGGAGCAGGGAAAACAGCTGCTCGGGCTTCCAGACGTGAATTCAGTCAAGGGCAGTCGGAATTTCGCTATGTTGGCCGTGCTCCTAGGCTGCGGTTTACGTCGTGGAGAACTTACCCGGCTCACTGTGAGCCATCTTCAGCAGAGAGATGGCCACTGGGCGATCATCGATCTGTTCGGGAAAGGCGGCCACGTCCGCACGGTCCCTGTTCCAGGATGGGTGAAGGCGGCCATTGATTCATGGCTCACCACTGCAGCAATTGAAACTGGCATCATCTTCCGCTGCGTCAGCAAGACCGGCAGCGTGTGGGGTAAATGCCTGAGCGAGAAAGCAGTCTGGTGGGTGGTGCGCGAGTATGCAAAACTTGCTGGCATTGACCATCTCGCCCCGCATGATCTTCGTCGCACTTGCGCTCGCCTGTGCCATTCCGCCGGAGGCGAACTCGAACAGATCCAGTTTCTACTTGCCACCGATCAGTAGAAACCACGGAACGATATCTGGGTTCGCGGCAGAGGTTGGTGGGGGCCGTCAACGATCACATCGGACTCGAACCGGAGGCGGAGGCCGCATGATGTCTTTGACTCGAAACCAGGGCTAGCCGCAAGATGTTGATGAACAGCGAAAGGAGGAGAGCCATGCCAGATGATCGGCACCTGCCGGACTTGGATTACGACCGCGAGAAAGTAGATGAAACCGTTCTAGCGCTTTTATGGCTTACGCTTCATGACGAGTACCGTGCGTGGAAGGGGCATGATTGGGACGTGCTGTCCCGGCTGCATCAGCGCGGCTACATCGATGATCCAAGGAACAAGGCTAAGTCGGTGCTGCTGAGCGAAGAGGGCAAGCAACGGTCAAAGGAGCTGTTTGCCCGTTACTTCAGCGTAGAGGCAAAGTAAGTCACGATCCCTAACACCATAGCCATAATTCACCGCTGGAGCGTGTCAGACTGCTCGCGCGTCAACTTCAACCAGACAGAGCCTCTGCCCATGCCGATCCCGTGTTCGATAGCTTGGCGGCCGGCGAGGTTGAACTCGGCGCCACCATGCAGGGCCAGATCCAGAATCTTCAATTCACTCTGAAACACGAAGTGACGAGGCAGGACAGTTTTGCAGTCCTCTTCAAGGAACGAGACTGACCAACCTGCCTTCACCAGCATGAAGTTCATGAGCACTCTGCGCCGCGGCGCACACCGCTGGCAGTAGCGTTCACCCGGCTTCTGGTTGGGCAGGGAAGCTAGCGAATTCTTGCAAACGCAGCAAATCTGACCGGACAACCTCATTCGTGACGTCGAAGCCCGCTCCCCCACCCATAGGCGAATAATAGGCGAAAACTATGTGGATATAACAATCCCCAAACTTCAGTTGCTCAAAACCCCGATTTCGGCAGGCTACCGCCGATATACTGGCAGGCATGCGATTAGTCATCGGGTTGGCAGGAATGATAGCTATCAGTGTGGCACTCCATCAGGGTCGGGCGCAGTCTCCGGAGAAGCCACTCGCCGTCTCGCTTTGTGAGGTCAAGGCTCATCCTGAAAACTACCTGCACAAGCTCATTGAGGTCAGCGCGACGGCCTCGCATGGGTTCGAAGACTCGATGGTCGAGGACAGTCAGTGCCCGTGGCCAAACGGGGGTCCGGGTGTCTGGATGGAGTATGGCGGCACGCGATCAACGGATACGATGTACTGCTGTGGGTTTTCCCCAAAGCCAGATCGAGCAAAAACTCTTGTAGTTGATGGGATGTCGCTGGATTTGGTGGACGATGAGACATTCAGAGAGTTCGACAAGCAACTACATCCACAGCACTCGAAGCCAAAACGAGGGTCCGACACTGTCCGGGCTACTATGCGCGGCCGAATATTTGCAAGGCACGAAGGCATTGGGGGAACACAGCAGAATCCTGGCTGGAGAGGATATGGCCACATGGGCTGTTGCATGCTGTTCGTGGTCACGCAGGTGGTTTCGCTTGACTCCCCTCGCTGACCTTACTGGGCGCCAACCTAAAACGTGGCTCCCGCAATACGGGGTTTGTCCAACTGAGTCTGACCCGGCCATCGACAAGACCCAATTACCGAAAACCCCGATTCACAGGTGTTCAGCAGATGCCCAGATCTTCGACGATTCGTGCGCGATACAGAATCTCCTCCGCGTCTAGGCACATTTGATCAACGAAGACAGCGACGAGGGTGTCCCAAACCGATTGCGGCGACCAAGGCAGAACTTCCGGGGGTGCTGGCAGTGGAGTGTGCGTGGAAAGAAACAAGAACTTCTTTTCCTTATGCGTGATCGTGGGCAGTTCTGTGGATGTGACCGGGGATTGCAGGGGGGTTACGTTCAGCTTTGCGCAGACCAAGTTGTAGAACTCCCCAACCGTGCGAATAGAGGCTGCATCGCTATCTCCGATGGTGATGACGAAGAGTTCTTCTGTGCGCATTACGATCTCCACGGCGTCGAGTCCCATCGGTAAAGGTTAGCGCGGAACGGGGCAGCATCGCCAAGTTGAGCCGGCACCGATTTCGGAGAATGTCAGCGTAGAGCCGTTGAAGCCGGGCAGAACCCTGTAGACTTGCTCCCATCTGCAAAAGGTGATGTGCGAATGCTCGTGATGCGGTTTCCTGTGGTTCTTTTCTTTACCCTTAGCTGCGCTCTGAATACACTCGCCCAAGTACGGCAGATCGACCGTGCCAAGCTCCCACAGGATTCGTCCGTGCAAAGTGCATATACAGATCTTCTTCCTATCGATGAATATGCTCGCAACTATGCTCAGCGTTGGCCTTATCCTGTTCCAAAAGAACAGGTTGTGTTACGGTTCACGAACAATTTGCAGGCGCTCGAAAAAGCACAGCGCAGTATGCCCAGTAACGGCGAACTGCGGCTGCTGACTGGTCTCGTCGCCCATCTGACTTACAACCTTGATGTTGAGAGCGCTTACACCCCCGCTCTCAGCCTCTTGCAATCTGCAGAGTCTGAGGCGGGTCAGGACTTCAGGCCGGCTTGGTTCCTGGCCATGCATCAGTGCGAATCCAACGATCCCGTCGGCGGTATGAAACACCTTCTACAGGATGAGGGCGCACATGAAAATCTGCCAGCGGCATTCTGGCGTGACTACATGCTGTGCGCTCAAGTTGCATTCATGCCGGCCCATGCGCTGCGCGCATACGACACCATGACAAAAATGGGGAGCATTACAAGCGAGGACACATGGCTTGCACAAGCGAATCGGAAGCGTTTCACGCTGAGCAGCACCTCAGCTACTTATCCGAAAAAAGAAGCTTGGGAAGCAGAAGGGGTCGGTGACCGGGTTCGCTTCACAAGCACCGTGTGTGGTGAATCCTTCCTGGTGAAGCCCACTTCCCAGATCGACATCATGGACGTAGCGAAAGGAACTTGCGTCGCCACCATTACTCCCGGCAAATACTCGACGCGGCATGGGGAAAGCTCGCCGTCCTTGCTGGTATTTACGCAGGTAGCCAACCCCGGACAAACGTTGGATGAATTTCTGCATGGTTTATTGGCTAATCCCAAATACGCTTCAGCGAAGCCCCTAGAAGGAATGGCCTGTCCCGTGGCAAAGTGCATCGCCTACGAGATCATCACGGACAAGCTGTATAGCAAGGAAGGTGGAGCTCACCTGCTTGCTGTAGCGTTTGCGAGCGAACAGACGGCGTACCCTGGGTTGCGCTTCGAATCACCGCATCCTTTGCCAAAAACTGGCGGTAAGTCTAACTCTCCTCAGTTCTTTCGACCGGATAATACTCTGCAACGTTTTGACGGCACAATCTACACCTTTCTCGCGCTCGACGCCAACGAGGACATCTACGTTCCCTCGCGAGCCGACTTTGACGCTCTCGTGCAATCCATGGTGATTGATTCGAAGTAGCTGTTGCCTCACTTAGACTAAAGCCCGATTTCAGGGAGCCTTGCGCTGAGGCACCCCCCTTTGCGGATGAGTGACTCGGCGATTTTGCACCAAATGACCCGGCGAGGTATCGCCGAACTTCAGGCCAGTAGTAAGTTTGGTCCTTCCCGAACTCCGTTCCAAAAGGCTAGTGTCGTCGCCTCGACGAGCTTCTTGAAGCAAGACGGCGAAAGAATTCGAAGGCACTTTCATCGGAACTTTCAGACCAAACTAATGAGATTCATGCTCCCAGTTGTCCGTGCGGAATGGTGGCGCGGGCAGGCCATCGGAGTTGAAAAAGTTCGCGCCTTCGGGATAGTTGTCCCAGGCATAGCGGACGGCGGCAGGTTCGGCCACATCGGGACTGGAGACGACTAATGTGTCGTGGTCGATGCGGGCGGTGGCGGGGACGAACTTGCCGTCTTTGCCGGCGATGGTGAAGGTCTTCAGATCGCCGCCCTTTGCCACGAGTCCTAGGCCGACGTGCGTGAACTTGAGGCGGATGGAGTTTCCCTCTACCTTCATCGAGTCATACGCCGGGCCAGAGTACTCCATCTTACGACCGTAGGTATTCGCAAGCGCGATGCGCGTCAGGCGGTCGGCCACGTCCTGCTTATCCTTGGGATGAATGTTGACGGGATCGCCGATGTCGATGGTGACAGCCATGCCGGTGTTGGGCAGCGAGAGAACCGTTGCTTGCGCCTCGCGAACATCGGGGTTGTTGTACCAGGTGTCCGGCCGATTGGGCCACGGCTTCAGCGGCGCGAGCTGGCAGATGTAGAACGGGAAGTCGCCCTCACCCCAGCGTTCACGCCAGTCTTTGATCAGAGTGGATTGGAGCAGAGGATAAAGTTTGTAGCCGGTGGCGCCGCCGTTGATGGCTTCGCCCTGATACCAGAGGACACCCTTGATCGCATACGGAATGATCGGCGCGATCATGCCGTTGTACATCACCGTTGGGTTGTGCTGGTCCCCGATGGGGTCGCCATTGCTGGGTCGTCGTGGTTGCCTCTGCCCGGCAGCCTGAGCTTTTGTGGCGGCCTCCTGCCACGCTTTCAAGGCTGCGGTCATGTCGGGTTTGTTCGTCTTGTACGCAGCCACCTTGGCGTCGAAGGCGTCGATCAGCGGCTTCAGTTTCGGATCGGCTGCCAGTGCCTCGCGGCTGGTCCAGGCTTCTGCCGTGCTGGCGCCGAAGGCCTCCGTGATGATGCCGAACGGCACCTTCAACTCCTTCTGCATGTCGCGCGCGAAGAGATAGCCGATGGCGGACATTTCCTTTACGGTTTCCGGCGTCACGACAAGCCATGTCCCGGAAATTTCTGACTGGGGCTCGTAACTGTTCTTCCACGCGCCGGTGAACATGCGGATCTGTGGGTAGTTTGCCGCCGTGATCTCCTCGGCTTCGTTCTTCACACCTGCGAAGTAGTGTCGCGTGGTGGTGGCTACAGTGAAGTCCATGTTGGACTGCCCGGAGCCTAGCCACACCTCGCCCACCAGAATGTCCCTTACTACGACAAGCGTCTCGCCGGCAGTGTTGCCCGCGATCGTCATCTCAAACGGACCTCCGGCCTTGAGCTTGGTGAGGTGCACCATCCACTTGCCGGCAGCATCGGCAGTCGCGGATCTTGTCTGGCCGTTGAACTTGATGATGATCTTCTCCGCTGGAACGGCCGTGCCCCAGATCGGCACCGGCATGCCGCTCTGCAGCACCATATGGTCGCTGAACAGCGCGGAGGGTTTGACCTCAGCGGATGCCTTCGCCGCAAAGCAAATCATGACACTAAGGGAGGCTACGAGTGAGCGTTTGATAAAACTCATAGAGTTGGGGCCTTTCGTTTGCGAGTCAGGCCATCGGCAGGCCGTGGATCTTCAATGTCACAGCTTCCTTGGTTGGCGGCGCGTCTGGAAGGTTGACGGACAAGCCCTCAGCGTCCTGCGTCCATGTGAGTTTGCCGCTATAACCCAGAAGTGAGATGTTCGTGACCTTGGCGCCCACCACTTGAGGAGAATTGGAAGCGAGGCTCTTGATCTTTGCAATCCGCGATTTAGGCCACGCTCCGACGAACGCGTAGACCGCATCGCCCTTCTGCGTGAAGCGGATGTCCTCCGCGGTGTATGCAGGCCCCGGAGGTCCGTACGCGCGCGGCGGAGGCGCAGTGGTGGAAGGCCCTTCCCCGTAGATCTTCCACGGCCGTGTGGCGGATATTCCCTCGGAGTTTACGTCCATCCACGCGGTGAAGCCGGCGATAAAGGCTTCTTCTTTGTCATCGATAGAGCCATCGCCACGCAACGGGATGTTGAGCATCAGGTTGCCGTTCTTGCTGACCACGTCGGTGAGCGTGGACACGATGCGCGCCACAGTCTGGTAGCGATTCTCGTCGTAGACGGCGCGGCTGTAATGCCAGTCGCCGATGCAGGTGTCGGTCTGCCAGGGTTGCGGGCGAATTGCGTTGGCGGTGCTGCGC
>JALYIG010000063.1 GCA_030775885.1 Acidobacteriota bacterium
CGCGCCCTCAGCACATTGCGGCAGATCTTTACCGGCGTTAAAATCGCAGCGACGCGGATCGTCGATCACGCCGTCCTTCAATCCGTCCTTCGCATCGCACTTCGCGTAAACAGTGTCGGCCAGCAACTTCATCTTTGCCGCGGGGACCGGTGCCGCTGCCAAACCCTGCATCCAGTAAGCGCGCGCCATCATGCCGCCAGTGAAGTCGAGGGCCGGCGACCCCGCTATTATTCCGTCAAAATCCGTCGGAAAACGCTCGGCGAATATCAGCCCCTCGCGCCCGCCCTGCGAGCAGCCGTCATAGTATGACTTGGTTGGCCCGTCTCCGTAGTAGGCATGGATCAGCGTCTTCGCGGTTTCAGCAGTCAGGTGCAGCGACCGAAATCCAAAATCCACCAGCTCCTGTCGGCTCCGGGCGAAAGTGCCGCCGGGTTCCTCCACGGCAGAGTGACCGGTGTCGGTCGAGGCCACCGCGAAACCCGCTTTCAACCCCAGCGCGCGATCAGCCACACGCCCCGCGGCCCCGAACGACTCGCCCGCAAACCCGCCGTTCCCGAACATGTAGAGGCGTCCGTTCCACGCTGCAGGCAGGTTCACCTCAATGTTCAGCTTGGGTTGGATCAGCACATACACGCGGCAATGTTCAGGAGCATCTGCGGTAGCCGGAATCACAGTCGCGGACGTCACGGAAAGCTCATAGTTCGTCAGCGCGCGCAGCGACCCGCACGAAACCTTCGGCTTGCCCGTCGCCGCCGGCACATTCCAGTCGCGAAATTGAACGTGGCCCGCACCTTGTCCAAACGCAATGCTGGTATACAGCAGTGTCCCCAGCAGAATTCGCATCGAGCCCGTCCTTTTTTTAGCAGCCAGTATATCCCGCAAGCAATCCACCACGCCGAAGCTAAGGAAAAAGTTAATTGGACGACAAACGGGGCATATCCAAACATGTGCCGGACCGGTCGATCTTGCCTCGGCGTTCTCAGGGTCTCAAAAAGGGTAAGAGCCTATTGTTCAATGCGTCGATCTGCGTAAACCGGAACTGCAGCTTGAGGTGCAGGAACTCTGGGCCGGACTGAGCGAAAACTGTTTGTCCTACAACTGCCGGCCCGGCAGGATCGGCGGTGGTAATGCGCATGTTATAACCGGGAAAAGAACTGGGGATCGAAAAATATTGTTAGCCCCGCTTCTGTCCAGGAAATGGAGGAGCCACGAAAAGCAACTACCGAGATTCTGGACTTCGTCCGGAATGACGCTCTTGAAATGGCTTCGTTCTCAACTTCGTCCGGAATGACGCTCTTGGGATAGATTCCTAGCTTTAGGGAACCTGCTTTAGATCAGGCTTTGTAGAACTCGCTGCGTTTGCGGCTGTAGAAGTAGTAGACGCAGAGGCCGATGACTAGCCAGACGAAGAAGCGAATCCAGGTGCGGGCGGGCAGGCCCGCCATAAGCAGCGTACAGAAGAGCACGCTGAGGATGGGAATGACCGGGCCGAAAGGAACGCGAAATCCGCGATGGCGGTCCGGATCTTTGTATCGCAGGACGATCACTCCGCAGGAGACCAGCACGAACGCGAACAAAGTACCAATGTTAGACATTTCGGCAAGGGTGCCCACGTCGAAGAGGCCAGCGGGGATGGCGACCAGGACTCCGGCGACAATGGTGGCGAAGGCTGGTGTGCGGAAGCGGGGGTGGATACTGCTGAACTTGTCTGGCAACATGCGGTCGCGGGACATGGCGAACCAGATACGGGCCTGGCCGTACTGTCCGACGAGGATGGAGGAGATCATGCCGAGGATGGCTCCGAAGAGGACAGCGAGTCGCACCCAATGGAGGCGGTGGGCACCGGGGGTAAGGGCTACGCGTTGCAGGGCGTTGACAACAGGCGCGCCATCGCCGGCGACTGACTGCCACGGCACCATTCCGGTGAGTGTGGCGGCGACTCCGATGTAGAGGACGGTGCAGACGATCAGGGTGGCGATAATGCCGATGGGGACGTCACGCTGGGGTTTGCGGCACTCTTCGGAGGCAGTCGAGACGGCGTCGAACCCGATGTATGTGAAGAAGATGATGGAGCCACCGGCGAGGATGCCGCCCATGCCTGTGGGAGTGAAGGGATGGTAGTTCGCGGGATGGACGAAGCTGAGGCCGAAGAAGACAAAGGTAAGGATAGCGCCGATTTTGATAAGCACCATGACGTTGTTGGTGCTGGCGGACTCGCGAATGCCGCGCACGAGAAGCACTGTAATGATGAGAACGATGAGGAAGGCAGGGATGTCGAAGCCGAAGTGCAGGCCGGGCGCGAAGATGTCTTTGCCGGCGAGGTCTTGCGCACCGAGTGGAAGGTAGGCGGGCTCAAGCCATTTGGGATCGAGGTGGATGTTGAACCAGTCGAGTGCGTTGACTAAATGAGACGCGAAACCGACGGAGACGCTCATGTTGGCGAAGGCGTACTCGAGGATGAGGTCCCAACCGATGATCCAGGCTACGAGTTCGCCGAGAATGGCGTAGCTGTAGGTGTAAGCCGAGCCAGCGATGGGGATCATACTGGCGAGCTCGGCGTAGCAGAGGCCGGTAAGCGCGCAGACGATTGCGACGAGGACGAGAGAGATGACGATGGCAGGGCCCGCGCCGGGGCGTCCGGCGACTATGCCGCTGGTGTGGTGCAGCGCGCCCCAGATGAGGTCGATGACTGGGGACTCGGCCCAGGAAGCCTTGGTCGCGGGGTTGCCGCCGATGGCTGTGCCGATGACGGTGAAGATGCCGGAACCGATGACGATGCCGACGCCGAGCGCAGTGAGCGAAACGGGGCCGAGCGTCTTGCGGAGGGCGTGCTCCGGCAGCTCCGAATCGCTGATCAGCTTGTCGATGGATTTGGTGGCGAAGATTTGCCTGGGCAGCGTCGTGCTCCTGGAGGCGAAGTCTTAGCGTACGGCTGGGGGTGCGGATACGGATGAATGGGCGCTCCCGGCCTGCGTGGGCAATGCAGGGAGCGCCATGATTCGTCTGCGATTAGCGCTTGGCTTTACCGCGTGCAGCCTTCTTGATCTTGGCCTTGTTCTCGCCTCGGGCTCCGGTGCGGGGTCCCTTGGGTGGGGCGGCTTTGCGGGCTGCGCGCTTTACTTTTTTGCGCTCGATTTTATCGGTGATGCTGGAGGTGTCTGCCATGGGTGGTCTAAGTGCTTTCTTGAAAAAGAGGTTACAGGGCGAAGGCTAGAGAGCTTCGAGCTGGGCGAATTTCTCTACCAGCTTTTTAACGCCGTGCTGTTGAAATTGTACTGTAATCTTCGCGTCGTCTCCTTCGCCTTCACGACGAAAGACGGTTCCTTCACCATATTTCGGATGGCGGACGCGGGAGCCCTGGCGGAGGCCGGTCTTGCCGGTGGGCTGTGGGATGTCGAGTTTGGGGCGTGAAAACTTCTGGCCTCCGCCTCTCCCGGCGAAGAAGTTGGCGATGTTGTCCATTGAACCACTGGCGGAGACGGGACGCGATCCGGGGGCGACGCGGGAGGTGGAGAATTTGTTGGCTGCGGGACGATTGCCGCCGCTCTGGTCTTGATTTTCGTCCTCGTAGCTATAGTGACTTTCGCCTGCATTGTCGGTGTCGGCGGGACGGCCAAAGCGGTTGCGTTGAGGGTAGGGCGTGGCGTAGGCAGAGCCTGAGAATTGGTTGCTGGAAAATTGGGGCCGCGCGGGCGGACTGCCCAGGTCTTCGATGAGGCGCGACGGAACTTCTTCGAGGAAGCGCGAGGGGATGGTGACGTCGGGCATGTCGGAGCCATAGCGGCGGCGGTAGCGTGCGCGCGTCATGACGAGGGTGTCCATGGCGCGGGTCATGCCGACGTAGCAGAGGCGGCGCTCTTCTTCGAGGCCGGCGGGATCGACCAAGGTGCGCGAACTGGGGAAGAGGCCTTCCTCCATGCCGGAGAGGAAGACGAGTGGGAATTCGAGGCCCTTGGCGGCGTGAAGCGTCATCAGCGTGACACGGGCTTCGGCGGAGTAAGAGTCGGCGTCGGCGACGAGGGCTGCGTGGTCGAGGAATTCGGTGAGTGTCTCGCCGCGTTCCTGGGCGTCCTGCGCGGCGTTAGCGAGTTCCTTAAGGTTCTCGATGCGGGAGAAGGATTCGGGCGTGGCCTCTTCTTCGAGAGCGCGGATGTAGCCGGAGCGGTCGTTGAGGAACTTGATGAGTTCGGGGAGTGTCGCGGGGTCGCCGGGTTTGCGGAAGCCCTCGACTCTTTCGGGCTCACTCTGCATGAGGATTTCCGCTGCGCGCTCGGGCGTGGTGTTGGCGGAACGCTTAAGGACGACCGGCGCGAAAGGGTTGAAGTCTGCGCTGAGGTCGTGGGCGGCGTCGGTGTCGCGGGCGTTTTCCGGCGCGATGGTGGAGATCTCTTCGCTGGGGCCGAAGTCGAAGCCGAAGTTGAAGCTGGTGTCGAAGGAGGTGTCGGGTTCGGCGGTGGGCTCGTCTGTAGCGGATTCGATTGCGAAATCATCGGGGTTGAAGTCGGCGTTCGCGGCTTCGAGTGTGTTCGGTGCTGCTCCCTCCCACATCTCAGAAGCGAGATGTGGGGCACCCGCGTCGTTGACGGGTGCGATGTCGGCGGTGAGTTGCTCGGCGAAGTTGGGGCCGAGCATGGCGCGGGCGTCCTTGATGAGGCGGCGGAAATTGCTGAGTGCGGTGAGGGCGCGGGCTGAGAGCAGGCGGTCTTCGATGGCGCGGCCGATCGCGTCCCAGGTGCTGATGCCAGTGGTGAGGGCGATGCGTTCGAGGGTCTCCATGGTGGTCTTGCCGATGCCGCGGGCGGGTGAGTTGACGACGTGCGCGAGGGCGATGGAGTCGTGTGGGTTGAGGACAAGCTTCATGTAGCTGAGGATGTCCTTGACCTCGGCGCGGTCGTAGAACGAGAAGCCGCCGACCATGTGGTACTGAATCTGATAGCGGCGCAACGCCTCTTCCACCAGGCGCGACTGCGAGTTGGTGCGATAGAGGACGGCGCAGCGGGGCGGTGTGTCGGAGTCGCTGCCTGCTGCGCGGATGTACTGCTGGATGCGGTCGGCGATGAAGAGTGCTTCGTTCTCGCCGTCGGGAGCTTCGTAGTAGCCAATCAGCGAGCCGCCTTCGCGGGTGGTGAATAGCGTCTTGCCTTTGCGCTGGGTGTTGTTGGCGACGACGGCGGAGGCGCCTTCGAGAATGATCTGGGTGGAGCGGTAGTTCTGCTCCAGGCGAATGGTGCGGACCTCGGGGAAGTCCTTCTCGAATTCGAGGATGTTCTTGATGTCGGCGCCACGCCAGCTATAGATGGACTGGTCTTCATCTCCGACTACACAGACGTTGTGGGCGGGGCCGGCTAGCAGCTTCATCAACTCGTACTGCGGGCGGTTGGTGTCCTGGTACTCGTCGATGAGGAGATATTTGTAACGCTTGTTGTAGCGTTCGCGGACGTCGGGGGCGACCTTGAGCAGGCGTACCGCTTCCAGCAATAGGTCGTCGAAGTCCAGCGCGTTGGCTTTGAAGAGTTCCTTGCGATATATCTCGAAGATGTGTGCGATCTTTTCTTCCATGGGGTTGGTCGAGGCGAGGAAGTACTCCTGCGGGTCGATCATGTGGTTCTTGGCCCAGGAGATTCGCCCGAGGGCGACGCGCGGCTTAAGCGACTTGTCGTCGACGGCGAGGCGTTTTAACGCTGTCTTCACAACCGCCTGCTGATCGGTTTCGTCGTAGATGGCGAAGTTACGATTGAGTCCTTTGCCGCCAACCTGCAAGGCTTCGATGTCGCGCCGCAGCATTCGCACGCAGAAGCTGTGAAAGGTGGAGAGCAGCGGTTTGGCGAGCGAACTGTGTCCGAGTATCTTGTCGACACGCTCGGCCATCTCGGAGGCGGCTTTGTTGGTGAAGGTGACGGCGAGGATGGAGTCGGCGGGGACGCCACGTTCTTCAATGAGATAGGCGATGCGGTGGGTGATGACGCGGGTCTTGCCGGAGCCGGCGCCAGCGAGCAGAAGCACGGGGCCGTCGACGGCCTGGATGCCTTCACGCTGCTGAGGGTTCATGTTGTCGAGAAGGCGGGACACGGCGGGCACTCCACCTCCTATCTTAATAGGCTCGGCGATGGATAGCGAATTGCAGCAACCGGCGGCGTTTTTTCTTAAATTTATGGAACCAGAGTTGAACCGTTCGCGTAGAGGTAAGTGCGACGAGTTACTGAACCATGGCAGGAATCCCGTCGACAAACAATCAAGACCAAGAGGGTATTCCTATGCTGCGTATGACTCGCAATTTTGCAGGTTCTATCGTTCTCATTGCCGGCGCGGCACTTGCCGCTCCGAGCGCCAACGCCTGGCCTTTGGGCAAGGTGCTTCACTTCCACCCCAGCACGGCAACGAAGGATAGCCGCATCAATTTCCAGTTGGTCAACAAGGGCCATCTGTTTCAGGATGTGAACGTGGCTGGCAAGGTTTACACAATCATGCCGCAGCAGACGTTTACCATCAAGGCTCCGGCGGGAACGGATGTTTACGCCGCAAGCACCGGCATCGGGCATCGCAAAGGCGAACTGCTGTTCGAGATTACGCCGCAGATGAAGGGCGCCACTGTCTCCATCGACTGAATAGCCGCTTGGGGGTCGAAGGATAAACTGGAGATATGCCTCTACCAGTTGCCCGAAGCACCATCACCAATATTGCCGTTTTCTGCGCCTCCGCTGACGGAACCGATCCGGTGTACTGCGCCGCTGCTCGAGAGCTTGGCTGCGCGCTCGCCAAACGAAAGATCGGAATCGTCTACGGAGGCGCAAGGGTTGGGTTGATGCAGGCGGTTGCGGAGGCATCGCTGGCCAATGGCGGCAAGGTGGTTGGAGTGATTCCCAACGTGCTGGTCGACCTGGAAGTAGCGCACGATGGCCTGACCGAACTGCACGTGACCGACACCATGCACACCCGCAAGGCTTTGATGGCGGAACGGTCGGATGCGTTTGTTGTGCTGCCGGGAGGCTTTGGAACACTGGAAGAGTTGTTCGAGGTTCTGACGTGGCGGACGTTGAAGCTGCATGCCAAGCCGGTTCTGCTGCTGAACACGAATGGATTTTATGATCAGCTGCTGGGTTTTCTGGATTATTGCGTTGAGCAGGGAATGCTGAAGTCGAAGAACCGGGAGACTGTGCTGGTGGCGGAGACTGTGGAAGAGGCGCTGCGAATGCTGGGCGTTGCGGACTAACATATAGCGCTTGGCCAGCTAAGACCGAAATTCGGGTTGAAAAGGGTAAAAGGTAGAGGCGCAACAGGTCTCGTCGGGGTTCTTTGACTCCGTTTGGCGCAGAAGCGCGCCAAACTCCGCTCAGGATGACGGCTTCATTTTCTTGATGCGAAGTTCAGACTTGGCAACTAACTGCGCGGCGGCTGGCAGGCGGGGCATTGGCACACGCGGCGGAGATAGTCCCAGGAATAAAGGCCGGCTTCGTGGCCATCATTCCATTTGAACTTGAGGGCGTACTTTCCTACCGGCGTAACTTCGACGGGACGGGGTGGCTCCTGGTACAGCGTCAGCAGGCCCTGGGGTTTGGGCAACGGTTGGCCCGGGACACGGCCGCTTTTCTCGCGCTCATCGTTGCAGGTGGCACAGGGGCAGGCATCGCGGAGCCAGCGGAAGGTCCACGAACTCTTGTGGCCGTCGCGCCAGTCGATTTCGACGCCGGTGCCTTCGGATTTCTTTACGCGAACTTTCAGCGGAGTGACAGCGTCCACCGGCAACTTGACGTCGTGCTGGTTGGCGGCTTGCGCCTCTTCGTTGCTGACGAGGCGGATTCCTTCGTGGCTCATGGCTGGAACTCCTTTGCTGTCGCACGTTCGACGTTGTGGCTGAGGGTTACGACGGCCAAGACTGTGGGCGCGCTCATTTGTATCTCCAGAAGAAGTATGCGGCCATGGTGCATCCGGTCACGACGACGATGGTGCGCAGGACGTTCGCGTTCATGCGGCGGGCGTATTGTGCGCCCACATATCCGCCGATGCCGGCAAAGCCCATGGAGATGAGGCAATAGTGCCAGACGATCGCGCCGCCGAAGATGAATGTCAGGACCGCGCACAGGTTCGACGTGCAGGCTGCGACGACCTTCAGCGAGTTGAGCTCGTGCATCTCTTCGACGCCGAAGAAGGCCAGTGCGCTCATCAACAAAAATCCCGCTCCTGCGCCGAAGTAGCCGATGTAGAAGGTTACTGGCAGGATGGCAAGGAATAGAACCGGTATGGACGGCTTCTGCGGAGCGTGGGGCTTCTCAGTGCGGTTTCGCAGCCAGCGGGAGACTGGTCCGCTGACCCAGAACAGCAGCGACGCCACCAGCAGCAGCCAAGGGATGAGGTGCATGAAGGTGATCTGCGGGGTAATGAGCAGCACCACAGCGCCGCCTACTCCGCCGACAACAGAGGCAGTGATCACGACGGCAAGCAGGTCGCGGCGGAGGTCGGTACGCAAGGCCCACACCGATGCGAGCTGACCGGGCCACAGCGCGACTGTGTTGGTAGCGTTGGCCTGAATGGGAGGAACGCCGATGGCGAGCATCGCGGGGAAAGAGATGAACGAGCCCCCGCCAGCCATCGCATTGATAACGCCCGCGATGAAAGAGGCGGCGACCAGCCAAAGGTAGGGAACGTGTGCGCTCAGGCTGGAGATCATCTTGATCTATTGTATCGAGTCACGGAGTGAGCGGGTTGGCTAGAGGCATTTCGGGAGTGGCGGCGATGAGTTGGCGCGTATACGGATTTTGTGGGGTTTCGCAAACCTGTATGCAATCGCCGATCTCGACCAGGCGCCCGCTCTGCATGACGGCTACGCGGTCGCACAGGTAATGGACCAGCGGCATGGAGTGGGAGATGAAGAGATAGGTGAGGCCGTGGGTGCGCCGCAGGTCGCGGAGCAGATTGATGACCTGAGCGCCGACCGAGACGTCGAGCGCGCTGACCGGTTCGTCGAGAACGAGGAAGCTGGGGCGTAAGGCCAGGGCTCGGGCGATGTTAATGCGCTGACGCTGGCCTCCGGAGAATTCATGGGGATAGCGAGCGAGTGCGGAGTCGTCCAGGCCGACGGAGTGGAGCAGTTGGGCGAGCCTTGCGGGCATGCCCTCGGGCGTGGGCTCGCGATGGATGGCGAACGGTTCTGCGAGGATCTGGCGGACGGTCATGCGGGGATTGAGTGCGGCGTAGGGATCCTGGAAGACGATCTGCATGCGGCGGCGAATGGCACGCATGGCGGAGGATGAGGCGGGCGGGAGCGGCGCGCCTTCGAAGAGGACTTCGCCGGCGGTGGGCTCGACCAGGCGCAGCAGCATGCGGGCCACGGTACTCTTGCCGGAGCCCGATTCGCCGACCAGGCCGAGGGTCTCGCCCGGCAAGATGCCGAAGGAGACATCGTCGACCACGCGAATGACGCCGCCGTCGCGCGGGTAGTCCTTGACCAGGCTGCGGACTTCAACCAGCGCCGGCGGGCGTGTGCGATCTTCGGAAGCGCTCGCGAGTGCGGACATAGCCGGAATGGTAGCATCCCTATGGGCCCGTCTTGGAGTTTGCGAGATTGCTCAACCACATCAAACACAGGAGCGATGCCGTCATGACGGATGCGACCAGCCTTGCAGGGAAGACAGTTCTTATCACTGGAGCCAGCGCGGGGATCGGCTGGGCGACTGCACTTGCGATGGCAGAGAAAGGCGCACAAGTCGTGGTTACGGCGCGGCGCGAACAGAGGCTGCGCGAGCTGTGCGACCTGATCGGCGAAGAGGATGGCAAGGCAGTGTATCTGGTGGGAGATGCGGCCGAAGAATCGACGGCGCTGAACTGCGTTGCGCTGGCGGTGAGGCAGTACGGGCGGCTGGATATCCTGATCAACAACGCCGGGGCAGGGAACTATAAGAACCTGGTCGACACCAGCGCGGAGGAGTACGACGCGCTGATGGACTCGAATATGAAGAGCAGCTTTCTGTTCACGCGGCATGCGGCTCCCGTGATGATTGCGCAGAAGGGCGGCGAGATTCTGTTCATCTCGTCGGTCGCGGGATTGCAGGGTTACGCGGGCGAGGCGGTTTATTGCGCTAGTAAATTCGCGCAGATCGGCTTTGCGCAGGCGCTGGATGGCGAGTTGCGAAAGTTTGGCATCAAGGTGGGAACGATCTGCCCGGGCGGCGTGAAGACGGAGTTCGCGGTAGGCCACGGTCGCACCGAAGAGGGCGTGAAGACCTCGTACATGATGGAGCCGCGCGAGATCGCCGACGCGATTGTGTTTGCATGCACGCAGCCGCGCAACGCCCGCATTCTACAGATGACGGTACGACACATGGGCGAGCCTGGGCGGTAAAAGCCATTTCCCTAAAGGTGTAAAGGAGCCACGAAAAGGAACTACCGAGATTCTGGACTTCGTCCAGAATGACGCCCTTGAGCTAGCTTTATAGCTTTAGGAATTTGCTCTAGATTCTTCAGGCGAGTTGCGGATGCTGGCGATGAAAGCCGGTGGCTTCCTGGTAGGCGCGCGCGAAGGCCGCGAGGCGCGCATCGGAGTAGAGCGCGCCGAGAAAGGTCAGACTGACAGGCGTGCCCGGTCCGCCAGCGTTTTGCAGAGCGCCGTCCACATCACTGGGCGGCTTGGGCGCGTCGTCTCCGCGGATACCGTTGGGCACGATGACGGCGGGGTGTCCGGTGAGGTTGGTAGCGGTCAACTGCACGCCCTGCGATGGCGTGACGATGACGTCGATCGTGGAAAAGAGCTTGGCCATTTCGGCGATGGCGAGAGTGCGAGCGCGCATCGCCTGGACGTAGTCGACGGCTGAGTAGAAGTGAGCGACGCGAAAATTGTTTGGCCAATCGTTGGGGGATTGGCCGGCGAGCAGTGCGTCGCGACCGCTGTGGGTGAGGTCGTCGAATGACGCGGCGGCTTCGGCCTCGAGTACTGGCGTGATGTCCCCGAAGGGGAATGTGGGCATTTCCAGTGGGACCGGCGAGACGCCAATCTTGCGCAGTGCGGCGAGGGCGTCGGTGAGATATTTTGCATCGTAAGTGAGCCGAGCGCGGGCGGCTTTTTGATTTGCGGTCGGGTTCGTTGGCAGTGGTTCCGAGTCGGGGTCGAAGGTGCTCTTCAGGTATCCGACGCGAAGTTTTTTCCAGTCGAATGACGCGTCCCAGTTGAAGGTGGCGTTGCGGACCGAGAGGTCGCGTCCGTCGGGGCCGTGGATAGCGCTCAACACAAGGGCGCAATCTTCGACCGAGCGGCACAACGGACCAATTTTATCCATGGTCCAACTCAGCGCCATGGCGCCGGTTCGCGGAACGAAGCCGAAGGTGGGGCGCAAACCGGTGGCGCCGCAGCGGGTTGCGGGCGATGCGATGGAGCCTAGCGTCTCCGTGCCGATGGCGAAAGCGACGCATCCGGCAGCCGTGGCGCTGGCAGAGCCCGCAGATGATCCGCTGGAGCCCTGCCTGGGGTTCCAGGGATTTCGCGTGCGGATGCCGGGGGCCGCGCCCCAAAGATCACCCATCGCAAGAGCGCCCATGCTCAGTTTGGCGATCAGGACCGCGCCTGCTGCGTCGAGCCGCTTAACTACTTCAGCGTCTTCGTCGAAGTGCTGCTGCTCGAAACCGCCCGCGCCCCATGTGGTGGGATAGCCCTTGACGGCGAGCAAGTCCTTCGCGCCCCATGGGATGCCGTGCAAGGGGCCGCGATATTTTCCGGCTGCAATTTCGGCGTCGGCTGCGGCAGCCTGCTTCAGCGCACGCTCTTCGGTTAGCGTAATGACGCAGTGCAGAACGGGGTCGAGACGCTTCAAGCGGGCGAGGTAAGTGTTTGTGAGGTCGACGGAAGAGATGCGCCGCGTGCGGATCAGTTCGGCAAGCTCGCGGACGGTGAGGAATACGAGGCTGGTCTCTTTGGGGCTCCCGTTCGTAAGCACGACATGAGGCGCGGGAGAGATCCGGAGTGGGCGTTTCACGGTGTCCAGCACCATGCCCGGGGGTACGGGATCGAAGACGATTGCGGGGGCGACGCTATTCGGCAAGTGCAGCTTACGGATAGCCGCGGCCGATTCACGCTGCGAGTTAAGGCCGTTGAGCATCATGCCCTTTTGCTCGGCGGTGAGGGTGATACCGGCGATCAAGGCGGCAGCGTCGATCATCTCCGGCGTGATTTTTGCGGCTGGGCCGGGCTGGGTGTCGCCAGTGGTCGGCGTCGTAGCCGGTTGTGCTGAGAGCGCCAATAAGGCACCGGGGAACAGTGTGTTGGCAACGCCAGCTGCCGAGCAGGCGGTCAGAAAATGCCTCCGGTTGACCCCGGTTTTGGCGCCCTTAGGTTCTGTAGATTGTTCACTCATGATCTGCATTGTTGCATGGAGGCCGGTTTTCGCGACGGTACGCAGGGTTGAAATCGAACCCGTACCGGCGTCTGCCCAGCCTGCATGGGTTCGTGTATGCTTGTGGCCAACCCAGAACGGGAGCAAGTCCTGCTGGGCTATTTTTTCGCCGAATAGTGTCCTGGTTTGACGCGGTATCCACTGAAGTCTGATCTGGGCGGCTGGACAGTTGTTTCACCGACCGGTCGAATTCCTGGCGGACCCGCTCAACTTAGAAACGACTCGGCGCCTTGAGCTGGGAGAGGACTTTATGGGTCAACAGACTTTTGCCCTCGGTATCGGCGGTGCGGCCGGTCAGGGTGTGGCTACACCGGGCGACATTTTCGCTTTGATCTTCAGC
>JALYIG010000064.1 GCA_030775885.1 Acidobacteriota bacterium
CCACGCTCGCGCGACGACGCGCGCACCATTGCGCGGTCCAACTTTGTGCTCATAAGTATCAATCAGCGCATCGACAGCGGCACGATCGACCAAACCCTTTGCCACCAGCAGCGACTCGAGTGCCTTAACTCGAAGGGCTGGGTCGGAGGGTACCGCCTGGTGTTCATGGGCATGATCATGTCCTTGCGCGTGCGCGAGATCCGTGGTCACGGCAGCTCCCGCCGCCGTCAACGCGGCGGTCAATAGATCCCGGCGGCTTGTAGTCATGTGCCTCCCTCGGAGCGGCCCAGTCTCCATTCATGTTTGCATCATGCTCCCGCACGGGTTTAGCTGGCAACAAATGGGAAGGTGTGCCTTGCGAAAGTCCCGGCTCCAACCGACCGCAACCTTGCATGCCGTTCCGGCCGATTCTTTTGGCGCTTCCGGTTTCGACCCATTTCGGTTCTTGGCGAACGCTTGCTTCCCGACACTCCGTTTCCCACTGTTCGTGAGTGGCCTTCGGATATCCGCGACTGGGGCACGACTTCATCTTCATAAACAGCGTCAGCCAACTACCCGCCTTCTCATTGCTCATCGAACGGAGAAGAAGATTCTGCTTGCAGCGGACGCAGCGTGTCGCCCGAATCAATGCGATCAGCACAATCAGGAAGATCAAGGCAGCGCTCTCAATTGCAAGTGAAGACAGCCCTGTCACGGATGCAACACTGTTTGGCGCAACTTCCCGAGGACCGCAATAACAATCAAAGAACCGGGGATCCATATCCTCCAACGGTGCATTGCGGTTATTGGGATGTCACCTGACGCTTGCATTTGTTGCGCCAGTCTAGCGGATGTCCTGACTGACCGCTTTTCGACGCTGATTTCTGATATGACAATGGCGGGTGTTGGCCGATTCCGGCAGATCGCCGAACGGTTGCATTCGACCCCTACCTTCCGGTCGCGAATGTCCGCTGTCGGGCAGGCTAACGTTCCGGTTCAGCGGCGGCGCGGCAGCGCCGTCAGCTGCAACCGGTTGTTAGGCGTCATTGTGCCCTTGGCGCCGGAGTACAACATGGGTGGCTTTCTCCGACGCAACGAACTGAACGCATTCGTATCCCAGAGCGCGCACGTCAATCCCCTCGAACAGTCGCTCTCCCCCGCCCAGCAGGACCGGCGAGATAGCGACGTGCATCTCATCGATGAGGCCCGTACGAAGATATTGCTGGATAGTGTTAGGTCCGCCGCCAATGCGCACATCCATTCCGTTGGCTGCGTCGCGCGCCCGGTCAAGCGCCTCGTGAATACCGCCCGTGACGAAGTAGAATGTCGTTCCGCCTTCCATCTGGATGGGCGGTCGCGCGTGATGAGTCAAGATGAAAGTTGGAACGTGATAGGGTGGGTTGTCCCCCCACCAGCCTTTCCAGTTCATGTCGGGCCAGGAACCGCGAATCGGTCCGAACATGTTTCTTCCGAGAATCCAGGCGCCAACATTCTTGAAGCCCCGCGCAGCGAAGTCGTCATCGATCCCCGTTGTGCCACCGTCGACGCCAAATAGGGTCCGTTGGAACGTGCGTGTCGGGACCAACCACTGGTGCAAATCTGTCCCGCCCACGCCGAGCGGATTCCTGATGTCCTGATTCGGACCAGCTCCGTATCCGTCAAGCGAGATGGTAAAGCCCTCAACTCGGACGCGTGTCATTTTCATGCCTTCCTTTCGATTGACGCCTAACTAGAAGTAGACCGCCGAATTGCGGCGATACAAAACCGCAGTTCTGCGGGGGAAGTAAATTGGATTGGTGTAACCACTTGATCTGACTACAGCACCGTTACATTACAGCGTCAATATCGACGTTGAATTAGGCCGCGAGACCGCGGGGTCCGTTGGCATCCGCCGGCGAATTTCCGGGTTCGACCCCTTTGAGGCGTTCGCGACGGGCAGCTTTCAGCCACTACGTTGAGAGCCCCAGAGCGGCTCAATTGAATTCCACTGCAACAGCAGTAAGGCAGGACTAAATCCGCCCCGTCACACCACCCGTTGGCATCCGTCGCGCTCACATCACGCTCGTCCACGGCAAGCTGCGTACACGGTCGGGCTATCCAGGCGTCGGGTACGTCCAGTGTGAAGACAATAAAGCAGCGTCCCAGGTGCGCTTCGTATCAAGGCGGATTATCCTGCCTCTCCGCCCATTTTGTCCTGCCCCATTTCGATTACTTGGAAGGAAAGGAATCGATGAAAGCGAAAACCAGTACGGTGTCAGCACTGGGTCCGCTAGTGGACCATGTAGTCATCATCGTCAAGGAAAACCACACCTACGACAACTACTTCGGTACGTTCCCGAACTCGGCGGGCGATAACAAACTGGGCAAGGCGCAAAATCCTCCCCCCGGTGATCCGAACCATCGCCATGAAACGTGGATGAAGCGTGGTACAGAGCAGCGGTATCGGGTGCAATACTCGGAGGCAGATATTCCCGATTACTTTGCTCTTGCGCGCCAATACACTCTCTGCGACCATTTTTTTTCAGAAGTGGCGGGGCCCTCGACGCCCAGCCATCTGATGCTGATAACAGCGGACTCTCCCGTAATCAACAATCCGCCCTTCAGTGCGACGCCAACCAATTTATACGATCTGAAATCATTCCCGTTGGCTTTACAGAGAGCGGGACTCACCTGGGGCAACTACGGCGGTTACGCGTTTCATTACATCCGCGAGCTAGCCGCGCTTCCCGCGAACCACAGCCGTGATCTGTTTGCCCACCAGGCAGCGGCAGGTCAGCTACCCTCTGTCTCCTGGGTCTATGGGGACGGTAAGCCCTCCTACAGCGAACATCCGACGGAAAACGTCACTGTCGGTTCGGAATGGACTGCGCAGCAGATTCAGGCAATTGTGAATGGCGGATTGTGGCCGCGAACGGTCATTTTTGTCACATGGGATGATTGGGGCGGCTGGTACGACCACGTTGTCCCTCCCAATGTTGAACAGTGGGACAGCAAGCGAGCGCAGTATCCAGGGGACGCACATCCGGAGTTTAATGGCCAACAGTTTCGCTACGGGTCCCGCGTTCCCTGTCTGGTGATCAGTCCATACGCGCGGCAGGGATTTGTCTCGCCGACGCAACGCTCACACATCAGTCTGTTGAAATTCTGCCAAACCTTGTTTGGCATCCAGTCCGTCAATCCGCGGCTCGATACGTCCGATGATATGTCCGACTGTTTTGATTCGACGCAGGCGCCGCTGGCGCCACCGAACCTTCCAGTGCCTGGCGCGCTGGGCGCAGGTGGAAACAGTCCAGTGGTGGTGCCGCGGAAACCGCGGCGCCCCCGTCCGAAGCCTCCGCCAAAACCGACAGCAAAACCACTGCCGAAACCACGTCGGCCACATCGGTGATCATGTGCAGTTCGCGAGGTTGGAAGATGACTGAACGTCCAGACCTCACGATCGCGCGATCGTGCCCTTGATGGCGTGCGGCGTATACGACCCAAAGTGGGAAAAAGCCGCTCCACTTTCGAAGGTCGATGTTCTTATCCAGTCGCAAAGCAAACTGACTCGCGTCTATCGCTTGCATAGCCTACCCCGACCCACTAACGGCGGCTTTAAGGATGTTCAGTCAGAGCAGCGGTCGGCGGAAGTTGGCCGGTTGGCGACCAGTTCAGGTCACCAACCGGCGAAGCGCTGAAACCGCTACACCTCCGTCTGCTCGGAGATTTCCAACGCATCGTCAACTTCGATTCCGAGGTAACGTACCGTACTCTCCAGTTTCGTATGGCCCCAAGAGCAGCTGTACTACCCGGAGATTCTTCGTTCGTCGGTATATCAGGGACGCTTTCGTCCGCCGCAAGGTGTGCGTGCCGTACGCGCTGGTATCGAGACCGATTTCCCGAACCCAGCCGCGCACGATCCTCGCATACTGCCGCGTGGACAGATGCGGCGATGAATGAAGGCGACCGGAAATAGATAGTCCTCAGAGCGTATCCCGGAGCACCGGATCCATGCGGTCAGAGCATCGCGAGTCTGCTCGGTGATTTCGAATTGTACGGGACGCTGGGTCTTCCGCTGCATGACCATCGTACGCGCGGCGACGACATTTCCATGACATACGTCCCTTACGCGCAGCCCAACGAGATCACACGATCTCAACTTACTATCGATTGCAAGGTTGAAGAGCGCCAGTTCTCGCGTGCAGCGGCCGATCTGGAGTCGCACCCGGATCGCCCAGATTTCCTTCAGTTTCA
>JALYIG010000065.1 GCA_030775885.1 Acidobacteriota bacterium
TCGATGACGGCGATGGCGTCCTTATCCTCGATGTCGACATAGATGGTGTTCTTGCCGTCAAACACGGCCTGTTCGGGCGCTCCGCCGATGTCGATGGTGGTGAGGATGGAGCCATCCTTATCGTCGATCACGGTGATGTTTGGGGCGGAATGGGACAGGTCGTAGAACCGGTGGTTGACGGTGTCGTTGAGGTATCCGTCAGGATTGCCCTGGACATCGATCTTCTTGATGACCGTGAAGGTCTTGGCGTCGAACATGGTGATCGGCTTGGAGGTGGCGAAGCCGTGTCCGGTCTTGGTGTCGATGACGCCGCCGTGGCTGCTGACTCCGGTAATGTCGCCGATCTGGGCGAGGCTGTCGAGGTTGTAGAAGCCGATGTGTCCGGCGCTGCCGGAGCGTGCAACGATCAGGGTGCGGCTGTCCGGATCTGCGGTGACGTAGTCGAATCCGCCCTCTCCGCCGATCTTGACGGTGTTGATGATCTTGTAGGGGCCAGCCTGGGCGACGGCGGCAAGTGGAAGCATGGTCATTGCGGCGAGGGCGGCGAATGCGAGTGGCTTGCGTGACATAGGGTGCGTCTCCTGAGATTGCGTGGGCGGTCGGGAATCTTGTGAGCTTGCGCTGCGGGGAGTTTTGCTCCGAGCGGGAAGCGGTTCATCGTAGCCTCGCGAGCATAGACCTCTCAACCTTAAGGATGTGTGAACTGCTCGACAGAGGGTGATCCCAAAAGGGGAGTTCGCAACGGTGGTGATGGATTCAAGCACGCGTACCCCCTCCCCCCCATATATATCTTGGGCGCAAGTCGCTTGGTTTGTTAGGGTTGGAGGGGTTTGATATCTCCAAGATATGTCAAACAAACGAGTTACGCATAAATTCCTACAAACACTAGGGTTATTGAACACTTAAATGCTAAAGGCTGCGGGGCCCGCGCCTGAGCGCTCTCCTTGCAGCCTTTGGATCTTTGCTAACTACTTTAATTCTAGCAGGTTGGCCCAAACTGTTACGCCAAGTATTTTCGACAAAATGATGGAGTGGAATGAGGGAGTTGGCGCGTTTTGCACCGTTTTAGGGCTTGACAAGATGGGGTGACCTCCTGGAGTCAGGCGGTGAAGCGCGGAGAAGAGAGGCGGGGTAAACCCGAACTTGGCGAAATCCCGAATTTCGCGCACTTCAACTGAGCGGGTTCTAATTGCGGATGCATTTATAGCGTGACCTTCCTTGGGCTTCAGCGCGAAACCAACCGGTACTGATCGTTCCACCACTTGACCGTTCGGGATGCTGGATCGTCAGACTCGCAAGGTTCGCGCTCAGGTAGTGCCGAACGTCAAACGGGATACGCTCCAGAAGGCCATCCTTGACCGTGTAGGCTTCGGTGGCACTGTCTACAGCGATGGATGGCTTGGATACGTTGGGTTAGACGCCAAGGGCTTTATTCACGAAACAGTGAACCACATGGATGAGTATGTTCGTGGCCAAGGTCACACGCAGGCAATCGAGAATTTCTGGTCGCTTCTCAAACGTGGACTGAATGGGACATATGTGGCGGTCGAGCCGTACCATATGGATCGTTACTTGGATGAGGCGATGTTTCGTTTCAACCACCGAATCAACCACACCGATTCATCGCGTTTCGTGCAGGCGTTGTCGCAAGTCGTCAATCGACGCCTGACATACAATGAGTTGACGGGTAAGGAGGCAGGGGCGAAATCCTAAGCCCGGTCCTTTGAGGGGGAGTAAACGAATCGAGTATGACGTGAAGGCTTCGTTGCTTGGGAAGCCTCAATTGCGGCGCGGGAGGAAACCGCGCCAGCAGTAGCGATCTTCGACAGAGCATCCGTAAACGCGCTTTTGTCCTGAGCATCCTTGGCGGGAGAGATCGGGAGACGCGCTTTAGGTTCGGCCTTCATATATCCGCTAGCTGGATTGTAGCAGCCAGCGGAAAGGTCGGAGTGCGCTCACGGAATCAGCTGATACCCTTATGCGAGTTGTGGGAGCCGTTTGGTCGCAGGCTCTGTTTCGGGGAGAGTCTATTTATGGTCGTTTCCGGCTACCTTGACGAGAGTGAGGACGATGACTGGTTCACGTTAGGCGCTCTGTTCAGCACAGGGGCGGAGTGGACATGGCTCGAAGTAGACTGGACCCGCTGTCTTGAACGCTGGAATAAAAAGTTGATCACTGAAGGGAGGCCGCCCATCACGCGTTTCCACGCCTCCGATTGTTGGCAGAGAAACAATGAATTTGATGGGTGGAGCCGTGAGGAAGGCGAACGGTTCCGCGAAGAGTTGAGGGGCATTCTTGCTGATACCGGAGGTATGCACGCGGTCTCATTAAGTCTAAGACCCTGCGAACTCGCCGAGGTCTTCGAGGTGAAGACCCCGAAGCGAATCAAGCGAGGATGCTATCAGGTGTTACTTCAGTATCTGATGATGGAGATTGGAGTCACGGTATCCAAGGCCAACAACCCACGCGTTACTGTCCCTCTAATCCACGACCGCACCAAACACTATGACAAGAGTATCGAGCGTTCTTTCTTTGAATTGAAGGATTCGCCAGGTTTCAGATATTCGAGGTACTACACGACCATCGTTCCTATGTCATGGGAGCAGTGCGTTGCTCTCCAACCAGCGGATATGATCGCCTACGAGTGTCGAAAGCAGGTTAGAAATGTGGCCCAAGGATTTCCGCTGGGGGGAGACCTTCTGAAGATAATGGATCTCCCTTCTTTTGGAGGAACCGGCCGTTATTTCAGAAAGGACAACCTTGAACATCTGAAGCAAGTTCTAGACGAGGTTAACCACAAACTAACCGAAATTTGAACCTTGCGTCCCACTGGACGGGTTGAGAGGATGGCTGGCATGAAGCGCAGGCTGCAGTTGTATTCGGCCATCCTCGGCACAGTATTGATGTCCGCGCTATTCGTTTGCACTTGCTTCGCGCCTGAGTTTCGCCTCAGTTCTCGGATAATCTCTGCCGCAATTGCTGCGGCCTTCGCTGTGGCGTGGTATCTAGAGGTCCACAGAGAGTCCTAGCCTCATTGGTTAGCCAAGGTAGTTATTGCCTTTGTCGCCATACAGCCCTCATTCATAGGCGGGATTGTAACGCGAGGCCACGCTAACATTGCTGAAGTTCCGGTAAAGTCACATTTTCAGTAAAGTGCCGGGGCTGAGGCCGCCGCCTTGCATCTTTACCGCAATCCCCGTTTTTCGCGCACCACAAGGGATTACTTCCGGGTTGGCGACGCTACATCCAGAGTGTCGTTTGACAAGCGAATTAGGCCGAGGAACGAAGCGTGGATGCAGAGCAGCGGAAAGCTGCTTCTTGGCGCACGCGCAGCTTCAGGCTATTGCATGCAACTTACAGCTACTGGATTCAGGCGGGGCCATGCTGGATCGTCCGATCTCGGCTGCGCGATGCCACGCCAGAATTTAGCTTCAAAGTTCTGGCCGTAGAAGG
>JALYIG010000066.1 GCA_030775885.1 Acidobacteriota bacterium
GTGTTTGGGATGCGGTCGAGAAGGCGTTGAACAACCCTTCCATTTTGATGGAGGCTGTTACCGAAGTGAAGAATCCCACGGCGGATACCAGCAATGAGGGCGGTCAACTTGAGTTGGCAATCTCGAATCTCCGGGGCGAAGAGGCCAGAGTACTTGAGGCTTATCGGCTGTCTGTTTTGACGCCGGATCAGTTGGCCAGCGAACTCCAGCTGATATCCGACCGGAGACAATTACTCGACAAACAGCGAAGGGAAATGTTGCAGCAGTCGCAACCTGCACATTCAGTCCGCGCCTCCGTCGAGGATACATGCCGACAATTCCGCGAGCGCCTCAGGCATCTGTCGTTCGACACAAAACGTGCCATTCTCAGGCTCGTGGTCCGCAGAATCGTCTTCGAAGGAGATCGGGTTAGGATTTCGGGCGTCATCCCTTTGGCGGATAAAGGATCGGATGAAAGAGTGGACGTGCATAGCGGCTCAGTCGGCCAAGCGGCCAGCGCAATTGCGGGCACAGGGACAGATAGTCGTGCGCGCAATCACGCCACCATGGCGGAGTTTACGTTGGTCGGAGGAGTCACCAGGTCCCGCGAAGTCGCCGTCGCGGCAAGCCGGGGCAAACCTCGTCAAAGCAATTGCAGCTAGGTTTCGTAGTAAACAGCGTAGACATGTTTGATAGGCGGCGTTGACGCGGTTCCCTGCGTATGTAATCGAATCGTGAAGGTAGATCGCTGACAACGTGATTTAGACTAGCTAACTACCTAACTTAGAGCCGTAATCTCTTATTGCATATTGGAGAAGTGATGAGTGTCGAAAGCATTATCGGTGAAATTGATCTTGAAATCGCTCGCCTGCAACAGGCAAAGGAACTACTGGGCGGAACCGTCACTCGGAAGGGTCCAGGCAGACCGCGCGGAACCACCGCAAGGTCCGCACCTAAAGCCAAGAGAACTCTAAGCCCGGCAGCACGCGCGAAGATCGCTGCCGCGCAGAAGGCGCGTTGGGCAAAGGTCAGAAAAGCCGGGAGAGCGACGTCCAAGGCGGATGCTTCCAAGTAGCTCGGCTCTCACGCATGAAAATTGGGCGGCCTATCTGGCTCCCCAATCTGCTACGCGCGTGTCGATTCGTTGACTCGGCGATACGCGGCTCTCTCCGTGATCCCGAGATACAAACAACCGAGCGGCCCAATTCAGAGGTAATCCACATCCCCCGGCAGCCAGAACCAAGCATTGAGGCGTACTATCGGCGGTCCGCCGGGCATCTGTGCATATCCTTCTCGATGAATAGCTCGCTCTTGGCAGCTTCTTACACACTTGAGCTGGGTGGTCAACTTGCTAAACTTAAGGCATCGTCGACAAACAATCCTTCATAAACAAATGACATCCAGTCCGGTTGGAACCTATCTTCGATTCCTTCGAAGGAAGAGCGGGTTATCCCAGCGAGAACTAGCGCAGGTATTGGGATCTGTGACACGAAACCAAATATCGCGCCATGAGCGTTCCGTTGCTGCGCCAAACCTTATCGCCGCCCTTGGGTATCAAACAATCTTCCATGAACCAATATCCGATATCTTTCCGGGACTCTACAATACGGTTGCCGCCGGAGTGGAAGAGCGCCTGGAGCAGCTTGAAAGTGAACTCGGCAAGAGCACCATCAAAGGTCGGGCCGCCCTGCCAATTGCCCAGCGATTGGAGTGGCTGGCAGAACGGAAAACGCCTGAATCGATCTAAAGCGCTCTATGGCTCTACGCATTTACGATCCACGGGTGCTAGCGATTGATCTCCGCCTTCATCGCTCAGGCTTTGCACTCTATGAGGGTCCTCGAAGACTACTGGACCACGGGACAACCGTTGTTCCTTTCGAGCGAACGGAAAACTCTACAAGCAGATTTCTGGATCTGCTTAAGATCTCAAGCCCCTCGGTCATCGTTGTAAGAAAAGAACGATGGGACGATATCACTGCGAATCCCCAGGCTAAACGATTGGCCACGCTGCTCACCGAAGCCTGCGACACACGTGGGATCGAGATTCGGCTGCTCGAACAAGACGCCATGAGAGCTACATTCCGGAATTTGAACTGCAAGACAAAGGCGGAGATATCTGCCGCTCTCAGTAGGTTCTTTCCGAACTTAGTCTGGCAACTTCCTCCGGAACGGAGAATTTGGGATTCGGAACATCCTCATCAAAGCATGTTCGACGCGATTGCCTTGGGGTTTGCGTATTGGCAGCAGCCGACTAGTAGTACAGTAAACCCAATAGAGGAGACTGAGTACAAGGACGAGGTAATTTGAACGTTTTCGCCGGTCTCTCAGGGTGGCGTACAGACGCAATTATCGCGTCCGCCATATTCCTTTGAGAGACCGACGAAAACGCTAAACGGGCAGGAGCCTCAGGCCGCACCGAATGGAGCGAGGTGTATCGCAAACATCTATTGCATCTTGACGGAGAAGAAGAAACGCCTTAGATTGTAAGAGCTTATTCCTGAATGGGTTAGAAGTTCAGGGAATCGCACAACCATGAAAAAGGCTATTCCAACTCTCATTAACGCCCGTATTCGCCCGATGGAGCTTAACGACTTTGCATTCGTTCAGTCACTGGCGGCGGAACTCCCATTGTTCACCGTCCCTCCCGACTATATTTTGTGGTTCTTTACTCGTTTTCAGCCGGATTATTGCCGCATACTTGAAC
>JALYIG010000067.1 GCA_030775885.1 Acidobacteriota bacterium
CTACTCTTCCTGGTCCAGCAGACTCAGGACAAAGTCGTGCACGTGGCTCTTGCAAGCTGCAAGGCCTGCTACCACAACCGCGATTCCCACTATGCCAAGAAAGGTCAGATGATGTGCGGCAAGTGCAGAGAACCGATGACCTTCGAATCCGGCAGTCAGCAGTTAACCAGGAATGGCTGCGCTCTGCCAGAAATACACCACACGGAGACAGATCGCGAAGTAACAGTTTTGACGAACGATGTACTCGCACAGGCGACGACCGCGGTTCAATGAGGAATGCGCGTTTGGGCATCTTCGGAAGATTCTGTCGCCATCGCTTCAACAAGGTTGTTTCTATTACTTACTCAACGGAGAAGACCATGAAAAAGACTGCCACCCTCACTCTCGCTCTACTTTCGGCCATCATGATTCCTGCAATACAGCAGGTACATGCCGCCTCCGAACCCATCGATGGAGTCATCAGTGACTCGATGTGCGGCAAGAAGCATACGATGGCAGCCGGTAAGACAGACGCTCAGTGCATCCAGGAGTGCATCAAGAGTGGGAGCAGCTATGCGCTTGTGGCTGGCACCAAGGTGTACACGCTCGCAGCTAAGCCACAGACCATTGCACCTTTCGCAGGCAAACAAATTCACATCGAAGGCGACGTCAAAGGCACCACTATCACAGTTACTTCGATTAGCGAGATGCCGAAGAAAATGAAGATGTGAGCTTGGCAGGAATATGACGTTGCCGTGGAGAAATCCTCCTGATCCCAGCGGCGCTGGCAGTCTTTGACAGACTGCTCGTCGCTGGGGCATGAATTTCACCTGCGTGCGCGATATATCAGAACCATCGCTACAATCAACACCAGCCCGACCATCCAAATCCAGCCATAATTCCAACCCTGCATGCCCATTCCATATCCGTTCACAGAACATCCTCCTGTTTTACTGGTTGAGAATCCGGGTCATTACTGCTCACCTAAATTGATTGCACCAGGACCAGGCACTGACCTGGGTGACTTGAGCCCATACCGCAAGAGATTCATAGCTTCGTCGCACGCAACCTGAGCGCATTCGTGATCACGGACACCGAGCTGAAGCTCATTGCGCCAGCGGCGATCATGGGGTTCAGCAACAGTCCGAAGAACGGGAAGAGAACGCCAGCCGCGAGGGGCACTCCAAGCGCGTTGTAGAAGAAGGCGAAGAACAGGTTCTCGCGAATGTTGGACATGGTGCGCTGGCTCAGCCGCCTCGCCTTGACGATTCCGCGCAGGTCACCCTTCACCAGGGTGATACCGCCCGTTTTCATCGCCACGTCCGTCCCGGTTCCCATTGCGATGCCGACATCGGCCTGTGCGAGCGCCGGTGCATCGTTCACGCCGTCCCCAGCCATTGCTACGATCGCGCCCTCCGCCTGCAACTTCTTCACTACCTCGGCCTTCTTCTCCGGCAGCACATCAGCCTCAAAGTCGATGCCCAGCTTGGCGGCAACGGCGGTGGCAGTCGTGTGGTTGTCGCCGGTGACCATCAGGACGCGGATACCTTCCTTCTTCAACTGCTCAATGGCGTCGAGGGTCGTGTCTTTGATTGGGTCGGCGACTGCGATCAGTCCGGAGAACTTCCCGTCCGACGCGACAAACATTACGGTCTGCCCCTCTTTTTGGAGCGCACCGGCTTTATCGTTCAGCACGTCAGAAGAAGCGCCAAGATCAACCATCAGGGCGGCGTTGCCAATTCCGACAAGCTTCGATTGCAAATGGCCGGTGACGCCTTTCCCTGTAATGGACTGAAAGTCTGATACTGCCTGCAACTCGACCTTTTTCTCCTTCGCTGCGGCCAGGATAGCGGCTGCGAGCGGATGTTCACTCGCTTTTTCGAGACTTGCAGCCATCTGGAGGAGCTGTGTCTCGTCGAACCCATCCGCCGGAATTACCGATGTGAGACGCGGCTTGCCTTCGGTCAGCGTGCCGGTTTTGTCCACGACTAACGTGTTCACCTTCTCGAACGTCTCCAGCGCCTCGGCGTTCCGGATCAGAATCCCTTCCGCTGCCCCACGTCCCGTGCCCACCATGATCGCCATTGGAGTTGCCAGCCCCAATGCGCACGGGCAGGCGATGATGAGGACTGCGACGGCGTTTACCAAGGCATGCGCGTACGCGGGCGGAGGTCCGAAGAAGGCCCAGACAACAAATGTGATGGCAGAGGCCGCCAGCACTGTCGGAACGAAGTAAGAGGCTACTTTGTCTGCCAGACGCTGGATCGGCGCACGCGAACGTTGGGCTTCATTCACCATCTTCACGATCTGAGCCAGCAGCGTGTCTGCGCCGACTCTCTCCGCTTTCATGACAAAGCTTCCGGTTCCATTGATGGTGCCACCGACCACCTTTGCATCGACCGTCTTCTCGACGGGGATGGGTTCGCCGCTAACCATCGATTCATCGACCGAACTGCGCCCTTCGGTCACAACGCCATCCGTCGGAATCTTTTCGCCTGGACGGACACGAAGCTTGTCGCCCACCTGAATCGCGCTCAGGTCGACATCGCTCTCGCTTCCATCTGCCGCGATGCGCCGCGCGGTCTTGGGAGCCAGTCCCAGCAGCGCCTTGATCGCCCCGCTGGTCTGGCTGCGAGCCTTTAGCTCCAGTACCTGGCCGAGAAGCACAAGGACGGTGATAACCGCTGCCGCCTCAAAGTAGAGGCCAAGATTGCCCGACATATCGCGAAAGGCAGCGGGAAAGATGCTCGGAGCAACTACGGCAGCGACACTGTAGAGATATGCAGAGCCGGAACCGATCGCTATGAGCGTGAACATGTTGGGGCTGCGATGTACGACCGACTGCCAGCCCCGCTCGAAGAACGGCCAGCCTGCCCAGAGGACCACGGGCGTTGCCAGCGCAAATTCAATCCAGCCGAGCAACGCTCCAGAGAGCAGATGTTGGATCGGATGACCCGGCAGAATATCCGACACCATAACCGCAAGCAGCGGAAGCGTGAGTGCTACCCCCACCCAGAAGCGCCGCGTCATGGAGTCCAGTTCGGGGTTTTCCTCGTCGACAGAGACGGTGCGCGGCTCCAGCGCCATCCCGCAGATAGGGCAGGAGCCTGAAGCATCGCGAACAATCTGCGGGTGCATCGGGCAGGTATATTCCGTCCGCGATGCGGGTACCTCAATGGTCGCTGGCTCCAGCGCCATACCGCACTTCGGGCAGCTCCCCGGCCCAGCCTTATGCACCTCCGGATGCATGGGGCAGGTGTAGTCGGCTTTCGAGCTTTCCTTCGCGACGAGTTGGATCAGCGATGCAGCCGGTTTCGGTTGTAAATACTTAGCCGGATCTGCCTGGAACTTCGTCACGCAGCCCTGGCAGCAGAAATAGACCTTCGTTCCGTCGTGTTCCACAGACTCCGCGTTCGCGGGATCGACCGTCATGCCGCAGACCGGATCGGTTGCCAGCGACTTCATGGGATCAACCGCCGTCGTATTAGTGGCATCTTTCACATCCTTCTTCGGTTCAGAGCAGCAGCACATATTGCCTCCTCGTTTCTGTACTGTTGCTGACGCACGGCCAGGTACAGTCTTACAGTTGGCTCCGCCGACAGGTGCAATCGAGACACTTGTGCTCGGCACACGCACCACACACCGTCGTCAACTTCTTCGCGACTGCCTTTCGTGCCCGGTGAAGCCGTACCGAAGCATTGTTGGCCGACGTCTCCTGTGATTTAGCAAAAGCTTCGACGGACATCCCAGCTAGGTCAACTTGCTCAATTGCCGTACGATACTCGCCCTTGAGATCGTGGATCACGTCTCCGATGCAGGCACAGACCGTCTGCGTAACCTCGGCCTCGTAGCTGACGGGTGCTTCGGCGGCGAAAGCCTCGTGGGCGCTTGTACGAGCAGCTCTCCGTCGGTAGTGGTCTGTGATCGCGTTCCGCAGAATCCTATAAAACCACGCGACTGTACTCTCGTCATCCCGGATCTCGGAACCGTGCTCCACGGCCTTTAGATAAGCGGACTGGAGGATGTCTTCGGCAGCAGCCTTGTCTTCAACGCGAGCTGACAGGAAGCTCATGAACTTCGCATGCTGAGCCGTAATTCGGTCCACCCGATCGGAGAGACCGGCGACAGTGGTCTCAACCTTATCGGTTGCCATCTTGTCTTCTGCTTCCTTTGGAGTGGAGTTCCGATTTTTCAAGGATAGCGACGAAGCATCGTAGGTCAATTGGATACACGAGGCATTTCGGATGGTACTCACTTTCTCGGTATGCGAGGTCACGCATGGAAGACCCCCCATTAGATGCGTGCTGGCGTTCAGTGCGTGGGCATGATCATGCTTCCTCTGCCTTTCATGTCCATATTTGGTCCATCATGGAAGGAGCCATCGTCCTGAGAACCACCTGCCGCTGATTTCCAGGACGCAGAAACCTGTGTGGTCAACTTATCCATGTGACTCAGGAACGTCGTCACCTGCCAAATCTGCTGCTCCGTGAGAGCCTGTTTCCAGGCTGGCATTCCGCTCAGGCGCACGCCGTGCTGGACGATGTAGAAGTTCTGGTTTTCGGGCATGTCCGGCGCGTCCTCGACGAACTGCGGAGCCCGAGGATAGAGAGCGTCAGCAAGCATGCTGTGAGGGTGATGAATGTCGCCGTGGCAGCTCGCGCAATTCGTCTGATAGATCGTCATGCCCGCAGTCAGATTGGCGTCGGTTGGCTGAATCGGGTTCTGGGCTTCTGGAGCATGGCGATCCAGGGCTGCGTCGAGGGAAGGCATTGCCATCTTCTTTTCGAGCAGGCCGACCTCCGTGTCTGCCCGTGGATCGACGAATCCGCCTCGGACGTAACCATAGCCTCCCAGGAGAAACACAAGAACGCCAACAATTAATCCAAGAAGAAACTTAAGCATGACGGCTCCTTTGTTCACTAATGCGATCAACGCTGGTTGTTGGAAAAGGGCCTGATCCGGATGAAGAAATTGATTCCGATGGGGTCTGTCCCGTAGATCGGCTGTAGCGGCTTTCCGACGCTATAGGCGGTCAACTCCACTCCAATCGCGGACGCGACATGCGGAATCAGGTCCACGTCCCGGTCAAATCCGAAGGTATATGCCTGCACATGAGTCAGCGGTGTTTCCTGGAAATTCATGGGCAAGGGGTTTTCGCCATTTTTCAACTCATTGGAACGGCCCGCATTCTCCATTCTGGTCCAGAAATAGTTGCGGGTCTTGAAGCGGAGAGTCGATTCGAGAAGGTAGCTGTTCTCTTTGGCTGAATCGGCGAGCGACCGCGTTCGTCCCCAAAGAACTGTGTTCGCCCAGTTACCTTGAGCTAGCGGCTTGTTGTACATGACGGAAGCCGTCGTGCGCACCTGGTCCTCTAAAGGAAAAAGAGCTTCGGGGCTTTTGATCCTGGCGTAGGAGTATTGCCCACTCCAGTTCTGCCCAGGCTGCACAGTCAGACGTGTAGACCAAGAATCTATTTTGCCCTGATCGATATTCCAGCGATGTTCATCTGGCTCCCTGCCATGGAAGCCGCTGGCCTCTATACGTGCGATGCCGTGTGTGAATCCGACCGTAACGACATCGTTGGCGATATGTGTGGAATCTTCCTGATGATGACCGAGAGTACCTACCGGATTCTCGAAAGCGGACGCCCTGTGCGGGTAGGCGGTCGGCCCTATGGCTGGATCGCCTTCCGGAGCTACATAGAAGGTGAGGAGGCTCTTCTCCCCCAGTTTGAGGTCGTACAGGGCTGCCAATTCCATAAAGAAGTCATGCGGATGCTGGCCATCTGCTATAGGCCTGCCGTAAGCCGTTTCCCCCTGCTGAAAGAGGAGAGGATACCGCTCGTCGGTGACGGTTGCAGGTTCAAGCGAAAACATGCCCCGAAGGGTGAGCTGGCCAGGACCCAGCTTGCGCTCCGCCATCGGCATGAACCAATTTGTAGAGAAGAGCTTGTCCCCTCCTCGCGGGCTGGTCTGCTGGGTGTCGTTGATAAAGACGTTTGCGTGAAACATCAACATCCACGGCCCCTTCATTGTCATCACCATGGGCGTTGGAGTCGAGTTCGGCTCCGCACTTGTTCCCGAAGCGGCATGGTGTCGAATCTGCTGAAGAAAGGTCTTCGGCTGCATTTGCTGCATCAGCTCGTTCATACCTGGATTCATATTCATGCCCGGCATTTGGGCGATCGGTTCTGGCCGAGGGGTCTGGGTAGGCGGAGGGCACATCTGCATACCGGGCATTGTCTCCACGCACGGCGCGGGAACTGGTTGTGTTTGATTGCGTTGAGCGTTGGGCATCTTCATACCAGGCATGGGTTGGTCCGACTGAGGCTGCTGAGCGAGGACGAGGCTGGGAGCAAGCGCAGCAAGCAGCGCTACTCTCTGAACCAGTGTTCGATAAGTTGGCATTTGGAGGTACTCCGCGAGGCAGTTAAGGCCCAAAGGTAACGCACAGCAGAGCCGACTGAAGGTTCCTTACGGAACGCAGGCGAACCTCTGCTGGCGACCGGACATCCGCTTTAGGAGCGAGGACTATACGAGGAGAGTCGTGTGAAGCGACACTGGTGATGCTGGTGGGAACGGGGGCGGGCCACGTGAGGTGATCGAAGCGGACGATTCAAG
>JALYIG010000068.1 GCA_030775885.1 Acidobacteriota bacterium
AAGGGATGGTCTACAACGCGGTACTGCTGATCCCTGCCGGGGTGTCGCTCCGTGGGGTTTTCACTCCTGGGTCGCTCTTCGGCTTCATGCGATCTAAAGTGGACGTAAACAAGCGGTGCGCGCCGGAACCAAGGCCACTTCGCCGATTGAATACGCCACCAATCCACTAGCCGCGCGGTTAGTCAGGCGGACGTTGGGGCTATGACAAGATAAGGATGCAGTTTCAATTCAGCGCCGCCCGAACAGCCGCCTGAACCGCCGTTCCGCGTATGCTGTTGCTGAAGCGCAAACCCCGCTGCACGCCACGGCACACAGGAGATCCATGCCCCTCCAGGACGACATCGCCGCCCTCGTCAAGCAGGAAGCCACCCTCACCTTCCCCGGCTTCACGCCCGACACCGCCTGGCAGATCGGCACCACCCTCCGCGACCTCGCCATCGCCCGGGCTTACGGCATTGTGATCGACGTCCGCCGTTTCGGCGCGCCGCACCAGCAGCTCTTCTACTGCGCCCGCGCAGGCACCACGCCCGACAACCAGCGCTGGGTCGCGCGCAAGATCGCCACCGTCGCCCGCTTCCACAAGTGCAGCTACCACGTCGGCCGCCTGCTCGAGCAGTCCGGCCTCACCTTTTCCGCCCGCTACAACCTGCCCGAAGAGGATTACGCCGCCCACGGCGGATGCTTCCCCATCCACGTCGCCGGCACCGGCATCGTCGGCGCAGTCACCGTCTCCGGCCTGCCTCAGCGCGAGGATCACAACCTGGTTGTCGAAGCCCTCTGCCTGGTCACCGGCCGCGACTCGGTAACCCTTCGCCTCCCGCCCGAATAGAGCCCACCTGCACCGTCGCACCCTGTCCGGCAAATGCCGCCAGTTCGCCCTTGGACCCGAGACTTCCCTCCATAATGCCCTGCAGCAGAGCGCGAGTCCTGGTAGCAGCAAACGGCGAGTCGACCCGCCCGCCCGACTTCTGGTGCGGCAGCTTCACAATGTAAGCCGGACGGTCGTCAAACTTCCCGCCATCGCTCGCCGCCTCATCCTCCGCCGTCCACCCCGGCGTGTCTCTCCAAATCAACTTTGTCCGCCACGAGTGGTCCCCCATCACAACCACCGCCGATGAGTCCCACTCGCCACGAGCCTCCAGCACCTGCCGCACGTGCCCTAGATACCGGTCCGCTAAGGCGAGGTTGTCGATATACGATGCCGTGTGCGACGTGAAGCTTCCCGTTCGCCGGTCATAGATCCCGCCCGGATGAGGCACCGGCATGTGCAGCAGCAGAAATCCGATGGACGGGTCGCGAAGCAACTCATCGCCCGCCGCAACCAGGTCGACATAGTCGGCGACGTGCGCGCTCGTCTCCGATTCGCGGCTGTTATCTGCGCTCTGCCGTGGCACGAAATGCCCCGCCAGGGCTCTCCACAAAGCCGCCAGATTGGAACCCACCGAAGCATCCGAAAACATTCCTCCTGCATAGTCCTCACGGTAAACCCACCGGCAACGATCCAGCACCTCGGGCAGAATGCGGCAGTATGGGTTGTACCACCCCGCAGCCGCCGTCAGGTACCCACGGTTCAGCGCATCCTGGAAGACCGTGTCCCGCTGGTCAAACTGCTGCCACCGGCCGGTCTCGGAATTGCGCAGCCTCAGCCTGCCGTCGCTGCCCGCACGCGTACGATCCACCGCCGTTCCCATCATCAGCGCCGGCACCGCCATCTCGGTATAGTTCGCCGTAGGCCTCACCTGCGTAAAGACCGTCGCCTGATCCGCCAGACGATCGAACGCAGGCAGCGCCAGTGAGGCATAGCGATGCTCATACACCTGCCGGTACGAAAGTTCGTCCAGAATAATCCAGATAATTCGCCCGCCGCCGGCCCGCCGCATACTCCGGACCTCGTCCACACTCCTGGCCGCGCCCGCCGCGTGCACCACGCCCGGCAATTCCAGTTGGCGCGCATCCTGGAAGTACCAGACCAGTTGGCCCGCCACCAGCACTCCGCAAACACCCGCGAACATCAGCATCGAGTTGGAGAAACGCTGCAGTCGAACAAACAGCGGCATAAACGAAGTCCGCCACAAAGCCAGCAACCCGATCCAGCATACGCCCGAACCCACAAAGAGAGCCATGCTTAGGCGGTGCCCCAGCACCACGCCGCACAGCAAAGCAGCGTCCTTTAGCAGCAGCCATGGGAGAAAGCACAGTACGCCTGACCACACCGCGACGCGCCTGCCTTCTGCAAACCACAGTAACCCGGCAAACACTGCCCACAGCAGCGCCATGCTGATCAGAACAGGCACAAATATCGACGAGGCCTCGCCGCTATCGTGGTAGATCCAGTCGTGGTACGGATTCACCAGCGGCACCGCCCAACCAAGGCAGCAAAGAAGACTCAAGCCGCACGCAGCTTGGGCAGAACTCAGCATCCGCTTCATCAAGGCAACTCCCTCAACCAGACCAGCAAGAATTCAATCGAACCTAAGCAATAAAAACCTTCAGCCGGACGCGCTTCTTAGGCACGTCTGCAAAAGCCCGCCCTGACGGATCTACTCGTGGTGTGTCCCAAACAGCCGCCTCACCCGCTGCCGGAAATAAAAAATCGCTCCCGCCACAAACGCGCTCATGGCCTGGCAGGCCAGAATCCCCGAACCCGGGTCGACATACCCGTAGGCAGGACGCTCCAACAAATGCAGTAGTGAAAACATCAGGCAAACCGTCAAAACAGCAAAAATAAGACGCGACTTCATCATGACTCCCTTGGAATTTGGTCTTTTGGCTCTCAGGGCTATCATCGGCATAAACACCAGAATCGTTAGAAAGTTGCAGTCCTGGACAGGCGCACTCCGCCCCTCCATCGGATCCTCCGCCCCGGCTCCCCGAATCGCCCCAATTTGGGTAGTGCTAAGAGACGGTACATATGCTGTAATAGCCAAACTCAAGATTTCCCTCGACTGGCCGATACCTGATTAAGAAGGAAATTCACTTGTGTCCAACGTTCGATCAGTCTGCTTGTCTGCGTTTGCATCCTGGATCGTCGGATCGGGTTCAGGGTGCCATTCCACACCGCCCGATCCGGTCACCACGCCCATCCAGCATGTCGTCGTCATCATGCAGGAGAACCGTTCCTTCGACCACCTCTTCAACGGCTTTCCCGGGGCCGGCACGGTTCAAACAGGGATGAACCGAGGCGTTGCGACGCCCCTCGTCATCAGCCCCCTCGGCAACGGCCCCGACCTCGACCACTCCCACACCGGTTGGTGGCGTCAATGGGACGACGGCAAGATGGACAACTTCGCCGCCGACTCCAAAACTGTCGCCACCGCGTATTCCTACATCGATCCCAAGGAGTCCGTCCCCTACTGGACTCTTGCCCGGCAGTACACCCTCGGCGACCGCATGTTCCAGTCCAACACCGGACCCAGCTTCGTCGCCCACCAATACATGATTGCCGGCCAGTCCGCCCACGTGTCTGGCAATCCCAACGGCGTCTGGGGCTGTGATGCCGCTCCCGGCACCACCGCTCCGCTGCTCGGGCCCAATGGCAGCGAAGGCCCCGGCGTCTATCCCTGCTTCGACTACCAAACCATGGCCGACCTGCTCGACGCCAAAAACATCTCGTGGCGCTACTACGCGCCCGGTCAAACTCAGGACGCCTTCTTCCTCATCTCCGCCTACCAGGCCATCCGCCACATCCGGTTCGGCGCGGACTGGCACCAGGACGTCATCTCGCCTGAAACCTCAATCCTCACCGACATAGCCGCCGGCAAACTCGCCCAGGTCACCTGGATCGTGCCCGCACTGAACAACTCAGACCACCCCGGCGCGCCCGCCCAGGGCCCCGACTGGGTCGCCACCCTGGTCAACGCCATCGGCCAAAGCCAGTACTGGAACTCCACCACCATCTTCATCGCATGGGACGACTGGGGCGGCTTCTACGACCACGTCCCTCCGCCCCAGACCGACGATATGGGCCTTGGATTCCGCGTGCCTGTCCTCGTCGTCGGCCCCTACGCCAAACGCGGCTACGTCTCCCACACCACCCACGAGGCCAGCGGCTTCCTCCGCTACATGGAAGAAATCTTCAACCTGCCCTCGCTCGGCACCCGCGACACCACCGCCGACGACTTCCGCGACTGCTTCGACTACACCCAGCCCCCCACACCCTTCACACCCATCCCCACCAAACTCACTCCCAGCTTCTTCCTCCACCAAAAGGGCTCCGGCCTCCCCGACGACGACTAACTTCTACCGCCCGAGTGTTGTCATTCTGAGCGCAGCGAAGAATCCCCGTATTGGCACTGGCACTTGCACTTGCACTTGCCTTTGCACTTGCACTTACCTTTGCCTTTGCCTGTCCTATTGTTTGTCATTCCCGCAGGGAATCTGCTTCTGCCCCTTACCTTTGCCCTACCGCTTCCGCGGCAAACTCAAATCCAGATCCTTCCCCACCATCTGCTTAGTCAACAAAATAATCTGCCCGGTATGCATCTCCAGGTGCCCCACCACCTTGAAGATCGCCTCCAGGATCGTCGGATCCCGGTATCCGCCCGTCGGCTGCGGGTCGATCACCTCGGCCAGCCTTCCCGGTGCGAGTCCGGCAATCACCTCCACAGCCTCATCCACCGTCCCGTCAAATTGCCTGCGAGCCTCCGCCGCATCCAACGTCTTCGCCAGCGTGAACTCCTCATCCCGCTCGCGCACATCCGGCTGGCCATCGATCCCGTGCAAAACCCACTGGCGAATATTCCCGGCAAGATGCAGCAGCAGGTTTATCACCGAGTTCTCATGCTCCCCGCCCCGCTGCCACATCTGCTCCTCCGACAGCTGCTCCGCGCAGCGGCGAATGTCCCCTTGCGACATCTTCATCCGCCGCGCCGCATACGCCAGAAAATTCGCCTCAACCCCGCCGTTTTCCATACCGCCATTCTACAAATTCCAGCACCGCACGCGCCATCCCAACGCATCACCGCGCGGCCACTGGATTCGTCCGCAGATGCGTCAACTCCGCCTTGATATTCGCCTCCGTCGACGAATCGTTGCGGATGGCATCGATGTAATCCGCGGCCAGCGGGTCGTTCTGCTGGAAAGAAGCGAGCGACCGCCGTGCAGCCGAGTACGCGAGTCCACGCGCCATCGATTCAGTCATCTCCGTGGGCTTTTCGCCGGCCTTCGTCATCGCATCGTAGGCTTCGAAATCGGCTCGCCACTCGAGTGCGCTGATGATTGCATCCACCGGCTGCAATTTGCCGGTCGCGGCAAATTCCGTCCACAGCAAATCCAGCCTCGCCGCCAGCTCTGGCGTCGGCTTCATGTCATATCCATCGGGAATGCGCGGAACGGTAGCGATCGCTTTCTTCTCCTCGGCCGTCAGAGCCAGCGGCTCACGCAGTTCGACTTCGGCCTCCGTCAGCAGGCTCGCCGCACGCACTTTAAGATCCCCGGGCGCCGTCGCCAGCAGCGGACCGAAGCCCTGCACAGTAGCCCCATCATGCTGGAACGCCGCCTTCAGGAAGGTGTAAGAAATCGCGGACGTGCTTCCACTCGTCATCAGAAACTTGAACGCAGGCAGCAATCGCCCCGGCTCCGGAGACACGTGATACCGCCGCATGAAAGAGGCTAGCTCCTTATCATCCTGAAAGGTCTTATTGGCCGCCGTCTCCAGCGACTCGATCTGAATCTTCCGCGGCTTCAGGACGGTCACCTTCTCCGCCTCCTTCACCGTCACCTGGATCTCGATCGCCTGGTCCGCGGCACCCTGCGGGACGCACCACTGACCTTCCGCCACAGCCAGCGTTGCGGCGGTCGTCGTATGCTGCGGAGGAGCTTCCACTCCCACGGTACCCGCTGCGTCCTTTGCTATCCCGGATAGATCAGGCCTCACCTGCTTACTAGCGCTGACCGGCTTCATCGGGAACGAATCCACTTTCCCCGAATGACTCACAAACCACGAGATGTTTGCCCCCTTGAAATAGTGGGCGTGGCCATACCCGCTCGCAATCGCCGCAACGCGAATGCACTGGCCCGGATTCAGCAGCATCACGTCCGTGGGACTGTTCACCAGCGGAAGCGTAGCCGGCCACTGCTCGGTCACGACTTCGCTCAGCACCACAAATGCGTCGCTCTCCAAAGTGGCAGGCGGCAGCGGTTTCAGCGGCATCGCCAACGACGCAAGCCCAACCAACATCAGCACGCCCAATACCGGTGCCACTGACCAACTCAGCAGGGGCAACTTGCCCGAATACCTCATGCGCCTATCCAACACTGTCTCCCCAAACGGAGCAAGTTATCCCCCGAACAGCCGCCGGAAGAACCGCCCCACCACATGCACCAGGTCGTTGGGTTGTTCAGCCTTGGGCTTAGGCGAAGCAGTAGGCTTCGCTGCGACCGGTGGCGGAGCCGGAGTCGCCGCCTTCCCCTTCGCTGCCTTCTTGCCCTTCGCCGCAGCAGCGGGATTCGCCGCTGAAGCAGCAGCGTTGTAGCTCAGCGAGTCCGTGATCTGCGCTCGCGGAGCCCCGGGAGCCGACGGAACTGCCTCGGCCGGTTCGGCCAGCCCCTCGCTGATCGCCGCCGGGAACGGATGCTTTGCTTCAGCCGCCCGCACCGCCGCCGCAGCAGCGGCCCGTTCCGCGGACTGCAGTTCATCCTGCGCATCGGGCTGCGGAGCCGGAGTTGGCGGAGCAGACGCCCGGATCGCTGGAGGCGCAGGAGCAGGCACAGACGCCACCATCGCAGTCGCAGGTGCAGAGGCTTGAACCGGCTGCGGGGTCGCAGGGGCAGGCACAGGCAGAGCCGGTTTCGCCCCGCCCGACGCCAGCAGAGCGTCCGCCACCGACATGCCGTTCGGCTCCGGACAGCCGCACGGATACTGCTCCTTGTCCACCACCTCGTGCAGGTTGCCGTGCTCGAACAGCACATGCTGCCCGGCCGCGACCTGGTACATTCTCTCGCCGAACGCGTCCGAAATATTCAACGTGGGCGCATAGGGCCCGCGACTCTCCACGCAGGTGTCGCCGTTGCGAGTCACCCGCAACCGCAGATCAAGCGGGCCTTTATTCACAATCGTAAAGCGCAGGTCCGGCGTCATGATCGAGTCGTTCAGAGCGCTGTTCATCTGGATCTCGACCGCCCCGCGCTCCAGCGAGAACAGCAGAGGCGCCGCAATATCCGCCGACTTGCTCTCGGTCACGTGCAGCACTGAAGTCTGGCACACCCGCACCGTCCCGCCGCGGCCCAGCGTGATCGGAGCCGTATGATCGCGGGCCGTAACGCCCGCCGATCCAGTCAACACCGCCCGCCCGTTCAGTACGTCGGAGGCGCCCGTCACCTCGGCATCGTGTGTGTTCACGTAACCGATCAGTTGCTGCGCAGCCGCCGAACCTGCGATGCCGAGAATCAGGACGAGTGTGGGGAAGCGGGGCATGAGCATCAAGACTATAGGTATATCGAATCGGTTAGCGGAAAGGCTTCTTTCAGGGATTTGAGGTTAGGCATGGTTGGCATTATTAAGGGAATGGGCTTGCTAAGCCCCGGCCTGGTTAAGGGCACGGATTTATCCGTGCCATGAGGGATTTATTCCAATCCGGCTTTAGCCGCCGGGGGCAATCTTGAGATGGCGATCCATCTTTCAGCATCCTGCCTTGCAAGCCTGACTAGACGCGAACACAGCACCATTCCTTACAGCCTACATCTTAAGAAAGTTGGCGATGATCGCCTTGCCATGCGTAGTCAGCACGCTCTCAGGATGAAACTGCACACCCTCGATCGGCAACTCGCGGTGGCGCAGCGCCATGATGGTCGTCCCGCCCGCCGGCGCATCGGTCCGCGCCGAGACCTCCAACTCCTTCGGCAACCCGTCTTCGCTGACGATCAGCGAATGATACCGCGTACACGTCATCACGCTGGGGATGCCGTCAAAGATCGTCTTGCCGTCATGCTCCACCTCACTGGTCTTGCCATGCATCAGCTTCGCCGCGCGGATCACGTTGCCGCCGAATGCAGCCCCGATCGCCTGGTGTCCGAGGCACACGCCTAAAATCGGGACGCGCTTGCCGCCGTGCTGGCCGCCGTTTTGGGCCAGCCGCGCGAAATGCCGGATCAGCTCGATCGAGATGCCCGCGTCCTCCGGCGTGCAAGGTCCGGGCGAAATCAGAATGCGCTCCGGCCCCATCGCCTCAACCTCTTCAGGCGTAACTTCATCGTTGCGGCGCACCACCATCTCCGCCCCAAGCTCGCCCATGTACTGGACCAGGTTGTAAGTAAACGAATCGTAATTGTCGAGCACAAAGACCATGAATCAAACCCCGCCTGCGCCTCTAGTGTATCGCCCTCGCCCCGACCGCTATACTGCTTTCATTCCACATCCGAAGGGATCCCCCTTGCGACCATTGACGGCTGTCTGCTTTCTAGCTTCGTTGCTGCAAATTACGAACGCCGTCGCGCAGAAAGGGGAAGACGCCACCTTGAAGCGCGCCGAGACAACGATTACTTCGCCGCACCTGCTCGATCACATCCGCGTGCTCTCCTCCGACGCATACACCGGCCGCGCGCCGGGCACCGAAGGCGAATCCAAAAGCCTCGCCTACATCATCGCGCAGTGCAAAGCCATTGGCCTCGAACCTGGCAATCCTGACGGAAGCTGGACCCAGACCGTAAATCTATGGGGTGTGCTCTCGCGCGGAACGCTGGCGCTCGAAGCCAACGGCAAGGACTTCCCAGCCCAGCCCGACAAGGATTACATCGCCTTCTCCTACCTGCCGGATGCGAAAATAACCGTGCCCTCCACCGGTCTCGTCTTCGTCGGCTACGGCGCAGTCGCTCCCGAGTACCACTGGGATGACTACGCAGGCATCGACGTCCACGGCAAGACTGTAGTCCTGTTCCTCGGCGACCCGCCGGTGGCCGATCCGCAATACCCGGCCAAACTGGACGAGTCGATGTTCAACGGCAAGGCGCTCAGCGTCTACGGTCGAGGCGGCACCAAGCTCGACGCCGCCTTCAAACACGGTGCAGCCGCAGTGATTCTACTCACCGCCGGACCGCAGGCCGCGCCGCCCATGATCCAGAACTACCAGCGCGAGCTGATGACGCTGCGCGGCCCGGAGGCTCGTGCGCGCGTGCAGGCCGTCGCACTCCTCAACAGCGATCGCGCGGCGGAATACTTCGAAGCGGCGGGCGCGGATTTCGCAGCACTCAAAGCGGCCGCCGCAAAACCCGGCTTCCGTCCAGTGGCTTTAGACGGTCAGGCGTCGTTCGAGATCACCAGCAAAATCCGCCAGGTGGACTCCGCCAACGTCGTCGCGAAGATTCCCGGCAGTGACCCAAAGCTGCGCAACCAGTACGTCATCTATAGCGCTCATTGGGACCACCACGGCAAGGTCGGCGACAACATCTACCACGGTGCCAGTGACAACGCAGCCGGAACCGCAGGCATCCTCGAACTGGCCCGCGCCTTCAAGAGCATGCAGCCCGCACCGCGCCGCACCATGCTGTTCCTCTGGCCTACCGCCGAAGAAAAAGGCCTGCTGGGCGCGCGCTGGTATGTTGAGCATCCGCTGTACCCCCTCACCGACACACTCGCCAACATCAACCTCGACTACTTCAGCAACTGGGGCTGGGGCAAAACGCATGACTTCAGCATCGTAGGCATCGGCAACTCCACTCTGGACGACCTCACCGTAGCAGCAGTCAAAGCTCAGGGCCGCGTAGTCACCGGCGATACCGCACCCGAGCAAGGGTTCTACTTCCGTTCCGATCATTACGAGTTTGCCCGCGTCGGCGTGCCGTCGATCGAGACCAGCCCGGGGATCGACTACATTGGCAAGCCGGCCGATTTCGGGGAACGCATGCGAGCGGAGTACATTGCGCATGACTACCACCAGCCGTCCGACGTCATCAAGCCAGGATGGGATCTCAGCGGCGCGGTCGAGGACCTGCAAGTCCTGCTCGATGTCGGCTACCGCGTCGCCCAACAGGACAGCCGTCCAACCTGGAAGAAGAATGCAGTGTGGCGGCCAAAGCCAGAATAAGGATTAGCCTGAGTCGTCACGATGACCCGCACAGTTCTCTGTTTGCGACCATAGGGAGCACCACGCGAAGCCCAACACAAGTCACGAAGTGACCGCCGCCCGCGCAGGGCGCCCGTCCGGCGGGACGCCGCTGTCAGTCGACGAAGTAACCAATATCCGTCAGCACGCGATCGCTCAACTCCACGCCCAGAAGCCGCGCATTGCTCGACGAGTAAATGTTCGATTCGAACCGCTGCAGCACAGACTGCGGAAGATCCGTCTGCTTGCGCAGCATCTGCAGCAGCGCAGAACTATCCGTCAGATACTGATAGTCGCCAGGCAGACCGCAGGAAGGCTTGATCGTAAGTGAGAGCGGAATTGCTCCCTTGCCGGACATCGCTGATTCAGATGCTTGCGTGATGAGGTTGACTCGCATGCACAGAGACTGTCACCCGCGGTTGGCGCTCTCAATACGTCGAACGGGTACTTCAGTAACACTAAGCGGGTACGAGCATAGGTTACTTCTGCCGAGCCCGTTCAATCGCTCGCACCACCGCGCGCGCCTTGTTCGCGCACTCCGCGAACTCGCTCTCCGGAACCGAGTCCGCCACGATCCCCGCGCCTGCCTGGATATATCCCTGCTCGCCGTTCATATATAGCGTGCGGATCGCGATGCACGAGTCCAGATTGCCGGAGAAATCCGCATACAGAATCGACCCACCGTACACTCCGCGCCGCGCCGGCTCCAGCTCCTCGATAATCTCCATCGCGCGAATCTTGGGCGCGCCGCTCAACGTGCCGGCAGGGAAGCACGCACGGAATGCGTCGAGCGGCTCAAGCTCTTTGCGCAGGGTGCCTTCGAGCGAACTGACAAGGTGCATCACGTGCGAGTAGCGCTCCACAAACATCAAGTCCTTCACCTTCACCGAGCCATACTCCGACACCCGCCCCACATCGTTGCGCCCCAGGTCGACCAGCATCACGTGCTCGGCAACCTCCTTCTCATCGGCGCGCAGATCAGCCTCCAGCGCGCGGTCCTCCACCTCATCCGCCGAGCGCGGACGCGTCCCTGCAATCGGCCTGTACTCCACCGTCCGTCCATGCACGCGAACCAGCAACTCCGGCGACGATCCCACAATATGCGCCACCGCCCTCCGCTGCTTCTTCTTCTTTTTCCCTATCCCCTGTCCCCTGATCCCTGTTGTTTGTTCCAGCCCAAACCGCAAAAAGTACATGTACGGTGAAGGATTGACGATCCGCAGCGCGCGATAGATATCGAACGCATCCACCCCGGGTACGCAGTCGAAGCGTTGCGAAATCACGCACTGAAACACGTCGCCTGAAGCGATGTACTCCTTCGTCCGCCGCACCGCTTTCAGGAACGCAGCCTTGGGTGTGCGCGCCTCCAGCTTTAGCTTGCCCTCCGCCCGTTTCTTCTTCGCCTTGGGCAGAGCACTCGCCAGCCGCTTCGCCAGTTTGTCCAGCCGCTTCACGGCCCGCGCATACGCTCCCTGCGCTCCGCCTGTCTTCGCAGCGGCCTTCTCGCGCGCCAGGTCGGCGGTAACGATTAGGTAGATCTCTTTCTTCACGTGGTCGAACGCCAGCACCTGGTCGAAGAACATCAGGCAGGCATCCGGCACGCCAAGCTCATCTTTCGCCAGCGATGGCAGCCGTTCGATCAGCCGCACGACATCATAAGCAAAAAATCCCACCGCCCCAGCAGTGAAGGGTGGCAGGCCCGCCAGCCGCGCCGGAGTGTGCCCTCCAAGCGCCTGTTTCAGCTCGGAAAAAATATCGCCTTCGAAGCTTCTCGACTGGCCACCTTCATGGAAGGTGATGGCAGTCCCGCGCGCAACGATCTTCCGGTACGGTTGGATCCCGATAAAGGTGTAGCGCCCCACACGCTCGCCGCCCTCCACCGACTCCAGCAGGAACGCCTCCGGCTCCTCATCCGCAATCCGCAGAAACGCCGACACTGGAGTCTCAAGGTCTGCGGTCACAACGCGATACACCGGCACCAGCGAATGGGTGCGGCTCAACTGAACAAACTCGCGGACGGAAGGGAAGGCCTGGGATCGAACGGACATGGGCGTGCCTTCGATGGTACTAGGTACAGAGGGTCCTGAAAAACTAACCCTTCGTTAAGAGGACGGATTTATCCGTGCCGTAAGTGCTGCATTTGCAGCCCGGCTCAGCCGCCGGGGTACGGTTTTCTGGCGTGCATCTACCCCTCAACCCCACATTTTCCTTGAGTCAACCGGCTCCGCGCGTTGCATCCAATAGCAATGGTACCGGCGGCGGCAACATAGCGTATTTGCCGCTTGTTTCCCGTGGATTGAAACGTCTATACTCCACGGGGTTTGGGCCTGAAGCAAGCCTTGGGCTTTAAGAAAGTAATAGGAGCAGTAAATGAAGACTGAATCACTGATACCCGCAACCGAACGCAGAACCACCAAAGACAGACGCAAAGCTACTACCGCAGAATTCCGCTCGCAGATGTCCTACGAAGAGGAGACCAACCCTTGGCTCGCCCAGGAGTCCCGCTTCGACTTCGCTGCCTATAAGCTCAACCTCGACGACGGCATGTGGAAAGTCCTCCGCCAGCCCACCCGCGAACTGATCGTCCACATCCCGGTCATGATGGATGACGGTCGCATCGAGGTCTTTACCGGATACCGTGTGCAGCACTCCATCTCCCGCGGCCCAGGCAAAGGTGGCGTGCGTTACGCCCCCGACGTCTCGCTCGACGAAGTCCGCGCCCTCGCCAGTTGGATGACCTGGAAGTGCGCCGTCGTCAACATCCCCTTCGGCGGAGCCAAGGGCGGCATCATTTGCGATCCGCACAAAATGTCGCAGGGCGAACTCGAGCGCATGACCCGCCGCTACACCGCCGAACTGATTGAATTCATCGGCCCGGAAAAGGACGTCCCCGCCCCCGACGTAGGCACCAACGAGCAGACCATGGCCTGGATGATGGACACCTACTCCATGCACATGCGCCAAACCGTCACCTCGGTCGTCACCGGCAAGCCCGTCAACATGGGCGGGTCCAGAGGTCGATTGGAGGCAACCGGCCGCGGCATCTCCATCGTCTGCGACCACGCCGTGCAGCATCTCGGCATGTCGATCTCCGGCTGCAAGGTCATCATTCAGGGCTTCGGCAACGTCGGCTCCAACGCAGCCAAACTGATGTTCGAAAAAGGCTACGTCATCCTCGGCATCGCCGAATACGATGGCGGCCTCTACAATCCCAACGGCATCGACATCAGTGCTCTGCTGCGCCATCGCAAACAGGCCGGCACTGTCGTCGGATTCAACGGCGCCGAAGCCGTCGATCCGCAAGAGCTCATCTTGCGCGAGTGCGACATCCTCATCCCCGCCGCCACCGAGAACGTCATCACCAGCCGCAATGCCGCAGAGCTGAAGTGCCGCATCCTGTGCGAAGGAGCCAATGGCCCCACCACCATGGTCGCCGACGACGTCCTCACCGAAAAAGGCATCTTCGTGCTGCCCGACATCCTCGCCAACGCGGGCGGCGTCACCGCCAGCTACTTCGAGTGGGTGCAGGACCGCATGGGCTACTTCTGGAACGAAGCTGAAGTCAACCGCCGCCTCGACCTCATCATGACCGAGAGCTTCCACGACGTAATCGCCTACGCCCAGGAGCACAGCGTAAACAACCGCATCGCCGCCTACATGCTAGCCATCGACCGCGTAGCCTTCACCGCCAAGCAGCGAGGCATGTACGCGTAAAGCCAGTTGTCGAGCTTCGAGGTTCGAGGGAAAGGCAATCACGCTTTCCCTCGAACCTTTTTCATCTCAGAGCTGTCATTCTGAACGAAGTCCCTCGAACCTGATACCTCGCAACTAAATAGCAACCGTAATCGTTACACTCTGCGCCTCAATCTCCGAAGACCCCGCCGCCGCCCCCGACACCACAAACTTGTAAGTCGCTGGACGAGTCCCTAAATCAGTGCAGTTACCGCATCCGGTCATTTGTGTCGCCGCACTCACCACCGCCAGTGCGATCAGAGCCCGCAGCCACCGCCGTTTTCCAGGAATGAAGAGAGCCAGTAGCCCTGCCATGGCAGGCAGCACATACGGAGCCACCCCACCCCCGTTCGCTCCAAGGAAATAAGGCTGCGTACTCCCGCAGCTATGCGGTGCAGTCGTTGCCACCACGAGATTCGTGCTCCCGTTGCCGCCCGCAATCGTAGCCGAGTCGAAGAAGCAAGTCGCCTCGGGAGGTAGATTCGCGCAACTCAGCGTCACGTCCTGCGCGAAACCGCCCACCGGCGTCACCGTCACCGTTAGCAGAGTGGAATATCCCACACCCACGGTCACTGGACTCGGAGCAACCGCCAGCTTGAACCTCCCCGCCAGCGAGGGCGTAACCGTCTCGGTAAAGCTCGCGCTCGCCGCGTTGAAGTCCAGCGTCGAGCCATAGGTCACGGTGATCAAGTCGTTGCCCACCGGCAGCGACGATGTAGTAAACGTGGCCGTGCTGGTGGACCCGCTGCCCGGCACTAAATTTGTTTGCTGCAGCAGCGTGTTACCAAAGACGAATGCAATCGGCCCGGTCGGCGCCACAATGTTGCCGGTCACAGTCGCTGTAAACGTGACAGGCAGCAGCGCCGGCGAAGGATTCGGCGTGCCGACCAGCGTGGCCGTTGTCGTGTCCGGCAGCACATGGATGGTCACCGACGGCGACGACGATCCCGTGTGCGTCGCGTCGCCGAGATAGACAGACGTGAACACATGGGTACCCACTCCCGTGCCCAGGGTTGTTCCCACCGCCGCAGGGCAACCGACCACAGGCGGTCCGATCGGCAGGACGCAAAGCGTTGTCGTCACGCCGTTATAGTTGTCGTTGAAATCGATGACGCTGGCAGCGCTGAGGGTAGAGTTATCGTTCGCAGTAACCCCGGTCACTCCATTGAAACTCTGGCCAAAGTACATGCTCAGCAGCGTCGGATAAGGCGGCGCAGGAGCCGTAAGCGTACCGATGGAGGGGCATGATGCAGTCGGGCCAATGCACAGATAGAGCGTGGTCGTGGTCGCGCTGCCCGTAATCTGATGCGTGCCAACCGGTCCGCTCAGCGGGAGCGAAGAGTTAAACGAATCGCCGCCGTACACCGCGGTCATCGGATGCACACCGCCCGGAAGTGTATTGCCCAGCGGCTCAGTAAAGGATGCCGCGGAAGTATTAGTCGATCCCTGCAACTGCAACGGAGTCAGCGTGCCGGTTCCAACCAGCGCACCATCGAGGTAGAACGTCACCGTGCCGGTCGGCGCCGCAACGCCTGCGCTCGAAGTAATGGTCGCCGTTATCGTGAACGCCGCTCCAAATAAGCTCGGCTCCACCGAAGCCACCAGCGTCCCCTTCACCGGCCTGGTCGTGATGCGATTCAGCAGCACCGTGATGCCGCCGGTGTTGATGTCCGACGGATTCTGCGCCAGCGCGATCGACGCCGCTGTCTCGCCGCCAAGCACGATCGGATTCGCAATCGTTACACCACCGTTCGCCACCACCACATCCGGCGAGCCATCCCCATTCACATCCGCCAGCGACAGCGAGTTGATGCCCTGCCCCGCAACGAAGTGCTGCTCGCCACTGTACATCCCGTTCGCCTGCACCGTGCCAAAGCTGCGCGAGCCCTGGCTATACAGAATGCCGATCATCGACCCGTCGCTCAGCACCAGGTCGGAAAGCCCATCGCCGTTCATGTCCGCCACCGCGCCCAAATAGTAGTTGCGGCTCATGCTCAACACCTGCGGCGTCGCGGCAAACGTCCCATCGCCATTCCCGTACCAGATCCATACCTGAGACGGCGACACTGGACCTGCGCCCACCGGATTCGCCGCGGTGCTGTAGTACACCACCACCAGGTCGCCGTTCCCATCGCCGTCGATATCCGTCAGCAGCACCGTGCTCGCATACAACGGTGCAGCCGCTCCAGCCAGCGCGGTTTGCGCCGTGAAGTTCTTTCCCTTCCCATCCTGCGCGTTCTTGTAAGGGATGAAGTTCGTACCCTGCTGGAAGACCAGATCCTGCTGGCTCGTCCGGTTCGCCTTGAAAAATCCAGTCGCCACCTGGGAGAACTTCGCTGCGCCACCCACTGTGCTGAATCCGGCAGGGAAGAATCCGGGCCTTCCGCTAGACCCTAATGCAACTCCGCTCAGCAGTTCATCGCTCATCGCGAAGTCGGAGAGGCCATCCCCATTCAAATCCGCCAGCGCCGTGTTGACATACTCGTCGTACGTGAAACTACCAGGCGCGCTGAAATTGAACGCCGACCCCGTCGCAGCAAACGTCCCATCGCCGTTCCCGTACTGGACGTACTCCACGGGATAACTTCCCGTCGGCTGCACCGGCGGCTCCCCGGTCAGCGAGTAGAGCACATCCACCTTCCCATCCCCATCAAAATCCCCAGCGAAAACATTCGACCACACCTGCGCCGGAACGTTACCAGGCCCCGGCCCGGTATCGACAACTCCCGCCAGCGCTGCAAAACTCCCATCTCCTGCACCCCTCAGCAACTGCGCCTGCGTCGCTCCCGTCGCCACCACCACGTCGGCCGGATTCACCGCACCGTGGAATCTCCCCACTGTCGCGCTCAGCGCCGGAGCCAGCGCGCTATACCCCTTCGACGCCTGAAACGTCCCATCCCCGTTCCCCGCAACAATCGCCACGCCCTCGGCCGAATCCACCATCAAGTCAAGATTCCCCGCCGTATAGACACTGGCCAACGCAAACGAGCTCCGTCCCGGCCCGATGTTGTAGACGTTCTTCAAGGAGTAGTTCAGTGTGCCGCCGCCCTGCAGCAAACTCAACCCAATCGGCGTGGTCACCAGGATGTCGTGCGTCGTGGGATGGATGGCGGCCAGGTGACCTCCCTCGCCTGCGAGAGAGTTGCCGCCGGGAGCTGTGCCTCCTTCGCTTGTAGTTTGGAAGGGGCCCGACGATTTACCGGTTCCCTTGAATATCTCAATGACGCCGTTGTCGCCCTCAACCACCGCGTCGGCGATACCGTCGCCGTCCATGTCCTGCACCAGCATCGAATGGACGTTATGGTCGAAGGTATAGTTAAACCTCGGCATGAAGAGACCGTTCGCTGCCAGATACACCGAAGCCGATTTGCTCGACTGACCATTAATGATGAGATCGTTCTGACCGTCGCCGTCGAAATCTCCAACGTACATCGGGCCGGCTCCTCCGGCAATTAGACCAACCTTCGTGACATAACCGGTCAGGACGCCGTTGTTATTGCTGGTGACGCCGTTTTGGAATACGTAGTACAGGGCGTTGTTGGCACTGTCTTCCAACACCAGTTGTGAAACACCGTCTGTCGTCTGCAACGGGAAGGCCACCATGTAAGAAACCACGGGCGGGTTGGGGTTGTTCGATGGGATGGTCTCGCAACCGCTCTTGCCAGTGAATGGAGCAAACGAACTCACATGGCTTTGCTCACTCGCGCCGGTGCCGTAATAGATGCAGATCTCGATGGAATTCGCAGCATAAGGGACGAAGGCAAAGGCAAAGTCGGTGATGGTATCGCCATTGAAGTCCCCCAGCGCCGCCACCACGTTGCTGACGCCCGTGAACTGGATCTGGTTCCCATTGGCCCCCGCCGCGCTGAACCCCTGCCCCACCGGCCCGATCAGCTCCACGCCCGCCGCTACGGTCGAAGTCGATCCGCTTCCTACCGGCGCGTTCACGTACAAGAAATCTGGCCGCGTCGACCCCGCCTGAAATGACCCGGTCAGGAAGCTCGTCACCCTCCCGCCCGTCGGAAGCACCTGGGGCACGCTCTGAAACTGCTGAAGCTGCGCCGCGCAGACACCCGGGATCATGCACAGAAGGCATAACACCGAGCGCCGGAGGAAGCGACAGGAGAGCGACATTGGGATACCGGCTCGGAAGGCTTAGGGCTTGCAGACTCAGTCAATCTACCACGCGCACAGCGCCGTTTACGAGAGATTCCCCCTGCCCGGTTCGCCCCACAGACCCACACTGGAACCGCAAGGGCGTGGCTTTACAGGGTGCTGAAAAAGCTCGACCTTCGCTTGACTCCCCTCGCTGCGTGTCCCGTTCGATACGCGCCTATCCGCAAATCGGTTCCGCCTCGATCCCTCAAGGCGTACCCCCAGCACGGGAACTAAAATTGCCACGCGGGGTGCCCCATTCTTCGCGGCACCCTCGCGAAGTGTGGGATTGAACACTGCCGCCGCAGATTATCTACGCCCGTAACCCGGGTGTGACAAAATGCTAGTGTCTGCCGATTGCCGGAAATTCTGTTCTCTAAATCCGGACTCGGGCGTGTGAACCTGTCGCGCGGGAGTCGTGCGGCTTGCTGCGCGGCAACACAGTCGAGGCCCATGAACCTGCCCAACTCCATCACGATCAGCCGCATCGCCAGCGTGCCCCTGCTGATCTGGATCCTCTCGCCTGCATTTCCCGCCACTCACGCCACCCACGGCCTGCCGGGTGGTGAGCAGGAACTCATCGCCTCCGCCGTCTTCATCCTCGCCTCCATCACCGACGGCCTCGACGGCTACCTCGCCCGCCGCCGTAAGCAAATCACCACTATCGGCATGCTGCTCGACCCGCTCGCCGACAAGCTGATGGTCACCGCCGCCTACATCATCCTGGTCGCCTACAATCCGCGCATCGTCTCGCCGTGGATCGCCGTCATCATCATCGGCCGCGAGTTCCTCGTCTCCGGTCTGCGCTCCATCGCCGCCAGCGAAGGCTTCACCATCGAGGCCTCCGACGTCGGCAAACTCAAAACCGTCATCCAGATCGTCTCCGTAGTCGCCGCCATCCTCGCCCATCGCTGGGACTACTGGACCTTCGGCCCTGTCATCATCGCAGTCCATATGATCGCGATGTGGGCCATCTACTGGATGACCATCGTTTCCATCATCTCCGCCGCAGACTACTTCATCGGTTTCTGGAATAAGATCGACCACGCCAGCGAGCGCGCACGCACCCGCCGCAGCTCAGTCCTCAGCCGCCGCAAAGCCAAACGCGCCGCCGAAAAACAGCCCTCGCAAGTCTCTTAGGCACCCTTCGCTCCAAGGCCGCCATTCGCCGCGCCGCGCACTTTTGCACTCGCCTTCTTGCTCGCGTACATCCCGTGGTCGGCCCGCGCCACCAGGCTGTCCACATCGTCGCCCGGCTTCACCAGCGCAACGCCCACCGCCATCGACAGCCGTTCCATCGCGCCATTGCCATCGCGAAAGAACGTCTCCCCGATCAACATCTCACAGCGCTCGGCCAGCTCGCCCAGCACTTCCATACTCACGCTCCGCGCGATGGCCAGAAACTCGTCGCCGCCCCAGCGGCCCACAATGTCCGCGCCGCGCAGAGCTCCCGTCAGCGTCTCCGCCACCTCCACCAGCGCGCGGTCGCCGCTGGCGTGGCCAAAGCTGTCATTGATCGCCTTGAATTGATTCACGTCGAAAGCCAGCACACCAAAAGGTTCGTTGGTGGCGTTATACTCCACCAGCGCAGTCTCCAGCGACATGGCCATAAACCGGCGGTTCGGCAAATGCGTCAGCGAATCCAGAAAAGCCAGCCGCTCCATCACCTCCGCCTTGCGCCGCACCTCGATCTCCGCCGTGTTGTCGCGAAATATCTCTACCGCGCCCACCACGCTGCCGTCAGCCTCGCGGATCGGCTGCACCTGGACGCTGACCGGCACCCGCCTGCCCTGTTTGTGGCGCAGGAAAACCTCCGCCTCCCGCTGCTCACCGTCCTGAATGCAGCCCAGCAGAGGACATCCGTCCGCGCACAATTGGCGCCCGGAGCCGTCCACATGGCACAAAATATTGTCCGGGCAATGCTTGCCGACAATCTCCTCGGAAGTGTATCCAGTCAGCCGAGCCGCGCCTTCATTCCAATACAAAATCTGCCGGTTGCAATCGACGAAATATACCCCGTCGCTCATTCGGTCCAGCAGCTCTTTGTATAAATCGGTGGAGATCTGCGACATCGGCCGTCTCGAATCCTCAGACGCAACAGCGCCTTATTTCTTAAACGCTAGCATTTACAAACGGGTCATCCGCTACGACCTTCGCGTCACCCCACTGCTACCTGCTAGTTAAACCTATCATCGGACGACTCCCTGCCCAGCCTTTAAAGGTACGCTCGAAGGAAGCGTCCGGATGTAGGCCGCAAGCTCGCCTAAACCCAAACGCCGTGTGCCCCCTCATCTCCCGTCATTTTGCGTGTCATGATATCTCCCGTCATTTTGCGTGTCATTCTGAGCCCCCCTTGTTTGTCATTCTGAGCGCAGCGAAGAACCCCCGCATTGGTCTTTCCTCCGCCCGCGCCAAGCGCCCAGGTGCCCCAAATCTCCCATTCCTTTGCATGTCATTCTGAGCGCCCCCCTTGCTTGTCATTCTGAGCGCAGCGAAGAACCCCCGCATTGGTCTTTCCTCCGCCCGCCCCGAATCCCCGGGTGCCCCATCCT
>JALYIG010000069.1 GCA_030775885.1 Acidobacteriota bacterium
ATTCCCATGACCGCGTTAAGGCAGGCGGTGCCGCTGTCGCAGATTCTTTTCGGCACAGACTACCCGTACCGGACTTCGCAGGAGAATACCGCGGGGCTGTTGGCGGCGAATGTGTTTCATCTGAAGGAACTGGAAGCGGTGAAGCGCGCCAACGCACTTCGATTGTTGCCGCAGCTGCGGGGATAGGGGAAACGGGATGCGGTTCTCGGATGCGGCGATTGTTGTGCTGGCGATTGCGGCGTCGCTGCCGGCGCTTCCTGCGGGCATAGCGCAGACGATGGCTTCCGGAAATACTCACAATGGAGAGCAGGTCTACCGCCAGCAGGGATGCGATAAATGCCATGGCGCTTGGGGGGAGGGGCTTTCGTCTCCAACGTTGCCGCGTATCGCTTCTACGCCGCTGGCGTTGCCGGCGTTCCTGCAGTCGATCCGTAAACCGAAGGGCCCGATGCCGCCGTATGGGAGTCAGCAGGTTTCGGATAGTGAGTTGACGGACGTCTACGCTTTCCTCAAGGCGACGGAACTTCCGGCGCAGCACGAGGGTTCGACCGCATCCCATGCGAAGAACGGCCAACAACTGTATGTGAAGTATGGGTGCGCTGAGTGCCATCTGACGTGGGGCCAGGGCGCACGATCGACCGGAGGAACCCAGCTTGGGCCGCCGCAGATTCCGCTCTCGGCCTTTATGCGTTACGTGCGCAGGCCGACGCGCGAGATGCCGCCGTATACCGGGAAGACGGTTTCGGATGGCGACCTCGCGGACATTTACGCCTACCTGCAGTCGCAACCGCAAGCCGCGTCGTGGAAGACGATTCCTTTGCTGAACCCGTAGAGCGCGGGATCAACGAGGTTCGGTGACGGCGTCGATGAGGGCGGGCTCTCCGCGCTTGACCACGGCGATCGCGCGGCGGATGGCGGGGCCGAGATCCTTCGGATCGCTGATGGGCCCTTCGGCGTAGACGCCCATGCCCTGAGCCACCTTGGCGTAGTCGATGTCGGGATCGCGCAGCGTGGTGCCGATGGTGGTGCGATCGATGCCGCGGTTGTGGCGACAGGCCATGCGCTGGATGTGCATGAGCTCCTGATGATAGGCGCGGTTGTTCTGCACGATGGACAGAAGCGGGATGCGGTGGTGCGCCATCGTCCACAAAATTCCGGGCGCGTACATCAGGTCGCCATCTCCGGAGATGCTGATGGAGATGCGCCCGTGCTTCTTGTTGGCGAGCGCGGCTCCTGCCGCCGCCGGCGCGCCGTAGCCCTGCCCTTCGCCGCCGGAGCCGCCTATGTACTGATAGTGCTTGTCGAAGGACCAGAGACGAAGCGGCCAGCGGCTTGCCTGGTTGACCGACACCAGCGACCAGTCCTCATTCTTAAGCTGGCTCCACAATTCACTGCAGAGACGGGCGATGTTAAGCGGACTTGAATCCCAGCCCAGGGCTGCATCAGCGCGCGCTTTGTCCCAGCCCTTCTGATGGGCCTCCGCAAATTTGTTGCCGCGAAGCTGGAGCGCTTGCTTGCGATCGCCAGTCATCCGGCTCCTGACTGCCTCAGTGAGCGAAGGGAGAGTTGCCTCGGCATCGGCGGCGATGGCCAGGTCGACTTCGGGATAACGCTGCAGATCCTGATAGTTTCCGTGGGCGTAGAGATCGCCTGCGGTGATGCTGATCAGTTTTGCGTTGCCGGCGGTGAGAGGCTTCGAGTTGCGACGGACCTGATCGTTGAACGAGTGAACCGTCCCCCAGAAGTCGGTGAGCTCGAGACCCAGGATCACGTCGGCGGCGGCGATGAGCGCGCGGCTGTCCTCGGTCTGGTTGAGGGGATGACGCGTTGGGAAGTTCAGGCGCTGGCCCTGATCAATGACGGGCGCCTGGAGCGCCTCAGCGAGTTCGATGAGGTGCGCCATGCCGGCGGGAGTGCGTGCGGCGCGGCCGGCGACAATGACAGGATTCTCCGCGTCGAGAAGCATTTTCGCCGCTTCGGCAACCGATGCAGAATCGCCCTGCGGCGGGTTAGCGTACACCAGTTTCGGGATGTGGAATTTGGCGTCGAGCGCGATGGGGTCTTCCTGCAATCCGGCATCCGCCACGATCAGCACAGGCATGGCGGGGGGCGTCATGGCGATCTTGTAGGCGCGCACAGCGGACTCGGCGAAATGCGGAAGCGAGATGGGCAGGTCGTCCCACTTCACAAAATCGCGGACCAGGGCGGCGGCATCCTCGACGCTGTGGTCCCACTCCACTCCGGGGCGCCGCTGGGTTGCATCAAGCGTGTTGCCGGCAATCACGTACATGGGGACGCGGTCGCAGTAGGCGTTGAAGATGGCCATGGACGCGTGCTGCAGCCCGACATCGCTGTGCACGAGTACGCCCATGGGCTTGCCCTCGATCTTGGCGTAGCCGTGGGCCATGGCTGCGGCGGACTCTTCGTGGCAGCAGGTGATGAATTCCGGGGCGACGTTGCCGCCGTAGTTGATGATCGACTCGTGGAGTCCGCGAAACGAGGAGCCGGGATTGGAGGCGATGTATTCCAGGCCGAGGGATTTGAGGACGTCGACCATGAAGTCGGAACCGGAGCGATCGAGGGTTAGTGCGTCGGGGCTGGCGGGGTCTTGCTCCTCGGACGCTGGACGCTTGGAGGCGGACGGCGCGCGGGCGGGGGGTTGGTCCTGAGGCGAGGCCTGGCCGGTGACCAGCGCTGTGAGGCCGCCGGTAGCGCCTGTCAGGAACTTGCGACGATCCAGTGAGCCTTGCTTGGGCAAAGCGAGGAACCTTTCAAGGGAAAGCGAGTTGGACTATAGGTGCGGTGTGAGTCGGATGTCAAAAGCAATGGCAACGGCCAGTCCGGGTATTCTTCGTTGCGCCCAGAATGACAGACAAGAGAGGTGAGCGCTGGGGGTGTCGGAAGATTCCTATTGACAACGCGGTCTAATGGTCTAAGAATAGGCCTTCGCCGTGCGTTTTTACAAGATCAAGATGCGGCTTTCGCGAAGTTTCGCGAGCGCCGGAACCAGCCACCGGAACTGTGTTTTGGGGATCCGAATGCCGATTGCAACCACCAATCCTTTTACGGGCGAGAGCGTCAGGGTGTTCGAACCGCACACGCCCGCAGAGATCGATGCGAAGCTTGAACTCTCAGCGGCCGCCTTCGCGCGGTATCGCACGTGGACGTTCTCTCAGCGAGCTGCCCGCATGTCCAGAGTTGCGGACGTTCTGGATCGCGACAAGGACGTCCTGGCCCACATGGCGACGCTCGAGACCGGCAAGCTCCTGGTCTCCGCAAGGCAGGAGGTGGAGAAGTGCGCGCTGGTGTGCCGCTACTATGCGGAGCACGCGGAGGCATATCTGGCTGACGAGCCGGTTGCGACGGGGGCGCGGAAGAGCTTCATCCGCTATCTTCCGCTGGGGCCGGTGTTGGCCATCATGCCCTGGAACTTTCCGTTCTGGCAGGTGATTCGCTTCCTCGCTCCGGCGTTGATGGCGGGGAATACGGGGCTGCTGAAGCATGCTTCCAACGTGCCGCAATGTGCGCTTGCAATTGAGAGAATCTGCCGGGAGGCTGGGTTTGAGGAGGGTGTGTTCCAGACGCTGTTGATCGGGCCGGACCAGGTGGAAGGCGTGCTGAACGATCCGCGCGTGGTGGCTGCGACCCTTACAGGGAGCGAAGATGCGGGGATCAAGGTTGCGCTGGGAGCCGCGCGGCGGGTCAAGAAGGTGGTCCTCGAACTTGGCGGGAGCGATCCGTTTCTCGTGATGCCCTCGGCGAACGTAGACGCCGCGGTGGCAACAGGGGTGAGGGCGCGCGTGACAAACAACGGTCAATCGTGCATTGCCGCGAAACGATTCATCGTGGCGGAGCAGATTGCGGATGAGTTTGAAGAGAAGTTTGTGAGGGCGATGGAAGGGCTGACGGTGGGCGACCCACTGGACCCGCACACCGAGGTGGGGCCGCTGGCGACGGCGAATGGGGTTCGGGGGCTGGATGCCGATGTTCGCAAGACGGTCGCGGCTGGAGGACGAGTGCTGACGGGAGGAACGCCGCTTGATCGGCCAGGCTTCTTCTACGCGCCGACGGTCCTGACCGACATTCCGAAGGGGTCGCCGGCGTATTGCGAAGAGTTCTTTGGGCCAGTGGCTTCCCTGTTTCGAGCGACGGACATTGATCACGCGATCCGGATTGCGAATGATACGCGGTTTGGATTGGGAGCAAGCGCGTGGACTGCGGACGCCGCCGAGCAGGAGAGATTCATCAACGAACTCGACGCGGGGATGGTGTTCGTCAACAGCATGGTGGTGTCCGATCCGCGGCTGCCCTTCGGGGGCGTCAAGATGTCGGGATATGGGCGCGAGCTTTCGCTGCACGGCATTCGAGAGTTCGTCAATGCCAAGACAGTTTCGATACAGTAGAGCGGTCTGCCGGACTCCGGGAAATTGCACCGAGGATCAAAGATGGCGAGTGCGGGTCGCGCGCTGAAGGTCAGCGAGATCATCGATGAGCGGCCGCTGAGCCGCTTCCAGAAGAACACCATTCTGCTGTGCGGGCTGGTGCTGGTATTGGATGGCTTTGACACGCAGAGCATCGGCTTCCTGGCACCTTCGATTGCCGACTCGCTTCATCTTCGGATCGGCACGTTTGGGCCGGTGTTCTCGGCCGCTCTGTTCGGCCTGATGATTGCGTCGATGATCGCGGGGCCGATTGCCGACAGGGTGGGTCGCAAGGTGCCGATTGTCTTCGCCACGCTTACGTTTGCAACGTTTGCGATTGCGACCGCGCGCGCTGCGACCTTTGAGCAGTTGGTGGTGTTCCGGTTTCTCACTGGGCTGGGACTGGGTGGGGCAATCCCCAACGTGGTGGCACTTACCACGGAGTATGCTCCGAAGCGGCTACAGAAGATTGTGGTGAGCATGCTGTTTTGCAGTATGCCGCTGGGGGCCCTGCTCGGTGGGTTGGTCAGTACGGTGCTGCTGCCTCGATTCGGCTGGCAGTCGGTGTTTTATGCCGGCGGCGTGTTGCCCTTGTGTGTGGCACTCGTCCTAATTTGGGTGCTGCCGGAATCCATTCGGTTTCTCGGGAATTCCAGCAAAGACCAGACTGCCATTCGCAGGATCCTGTGGAGGATCGCTCCGGAGGTTGCCGATTCCGGGGTTGACTTCGCGCCTTCGGTGGAAGATCGGCCGCGGCAGAAGATTCCGGTGATCCAGTTGTTTACGGAAGGACGGGCGATGGGCACGGTGCTGCTGTGGATTCCGTTCTTCATGAACCTGCTGATGCTTTATTTCATCGTCACCTGGCTGCCGGCGCTCCTGCGGCGATCGCATATGCCGCCGATGGCCGGCATCCTTGCAGTGTCGATCTTTAGCTTGGGAGGCATCATTGGTTCCCTGCTGCAGGGGCGCATCATGGTGGCGCGCGGGGTGTCTGGGGTTCTGTTGGCCGAGTTCGGATTGAGTCTGGTCTTGATCGGAACGCTGGGGTCCGTTGTTTCGTTTCCGCTGATGATGGCGATTACGTTTGTTCTTGGCTGCCTGATCCAGGGAGCGCAGGCGGGGTTGAATGCGCTCGCAGCGACGTTTTATCCGACTTCGATGCGCTCGACGGGTGTGGGTTGGGCGCTCGGTATCGGCCGGATTGGCTCGATTGCGGGCCCCATTTTGGGAGGCATGATGGTTTCGCGGGCGTGGGCGCTCAGACAGATTCTGTTCGCGGGAGCGGTGCCGGCGTTGGTTGCGGTTCTCGCTGTTCTCGCGAGCCGCGGGCTCGGCGACAGCACGAACCCGTACGGCTCGAAGACCGGCGGCTCAGAAAGATGAAGGGGATCGTTGGCGGTGCTTGACAAAGTTGGATATTGGTCTAAACTTAGCCCGTGCCGCCGCTGGACTGGGCACTACCCAGAGGGACCGCAACGACATGTTTGAGTTCCGTGGCATCTCCGACGGCTTCCAAACCCCTACGCGGCGTCAGTTCCTGAATGGGATTGCGGGGCTGGGTGCAAGTGCGATGGTGCAGCGGAGCCTCGTCGCTCAGGCGATGCGATCGGGGCCGGTCGCGGCTGCGGGGTGGATCGACGTACACCACCATTTCTCGCCGCCAACGTATGCGGATGTCACAGCACAGAAGAAGGTCGCCCCCGCGATTATGAACGGGTGGTCGGTGCAGAAGACCATCGATGACATGGACCAGGCGTCGGTGTCTACCGCGATGAACTCGATTGTGGTTCCGGGAGTATGGTTTGGCGACAAAGACCAGGCTCGCCGCCTGGCCCGCGAGTGCAACGAATATGCCGCGAAGCTAAGCGCGGACTATCCAAAGCGTTTCGGCAGTTTCGCCACGCTGCCGGTGCCGGATATGGAGGGCAGCTTACTCGAAATTGAGTACGCGATGGATATGCTGAAGGCCGACGGCTTCATGTTGTTTACGAGTTATGGCGATAAGTGGCTGGGCGACCCGTTTTTCGCACCCGTGCTGGAAGAATTGAATCGCCGGAGTGCGGTCGTCTTTGTTCATCCGACGACGAATGCGTGCTGCTCGATTTTATTGCCGGGAATCTCGTCGGCTGAAATTGAATACGGCACCGACACGACGCGCGCGATTGTGCGCATGGTTTACAGCGGTGCCGCGAAGATGTATCCGAACATCCGCCTGATCTTCTCGCATGGCGGAGGCACGATGCCGTACCTCATCGGACGCTTTGTGAACCGCACTGCGCGTCCGCAGGGAAGCGGAGGAGAGCGGCAGGCACATGACTTCCAGGCGGAGATCGGCAAGTTCTACTACGATACGGCCCAAACGTTTCACCCGGTTCCGATGACGGCGCTGCGGAACGTGGTGCCGATCTCGCAAATTTTATTCGGCACCGATTATTCATATCGTTCTTCGCTGGAGAGCACGTCCGGGCTGATTGCTTCGAAGGTGTTCAACCCTGCCGAGCTTGAGGCGATCAAACGAGAAAACGCACTGAGGATTCTGCCGCGATGGAAGACAGAGGATGGAAGCGGGGCCCATCCTTCCCGTTAGGCGAGCGCCCCCGCACCCAGTTAGCCGACCTTATGCGATCACTGATCAACTCGATGGTGGTCATGGCCTGCACCCTGATGTTGTGGCCAGCCGTGATCGCGCGAGCGCAGGAAAGTTGCCGGACGCTTCTCTACAACGGCAAGATCGCGACGATGAATCACAACGACGCGACTGCCGCATCCGTGACGATCGAAGGCGATCGAATCGTCGCGGTGGGAACAGTTAGCGGAGTTCCGAAGCACGCTGGGTGCGACAGGCTGATCGATCTGAAGGGCCGCAGAGTGATTCCGGGTTTGATCGACAGCCACAATCACATTGTGGAGGTGGGGCTGCGGCCGGGTCATGATGTGCGCCTCGAAGTAGCCGGCTCGATTGCGGAGGTGCAGCAGCGCATCCGCGACAAGAGCAAAGCGTTGGGTCCGGGAGAATGGATCACCGCGATCGATGGGTGGAGTCCGGAACAGCTTGCCGAGAAGCGCATGCCTACGCTGAGCGATCTGGATGCTGCATCGTCCAGCATTCCGATTTATGTGCAGATTGGATTCGACGGGCCGGCGGCGACCAATAGCGCGGGAAAGGCCTTCTTCGAGCATAAGGGGATCGAGGTCGGCGCCGATGGAAGCATCGCGGCGAACGAGCCTACGGATGCGGCCTACAAAACTTTGGCAGCGACGAGGACGTTTGCGGATGAGAAGCGAGAAGCGGCGGACGTGATGGCGTACGCGGCGAGCGTGGGCCTCACGATGTCCGACGACAAGGGAGGGCCATGGTCGACGGATACACCGGGAGCGCAGGGCTTGGCGGAGGTCAGCAACCGGACAAATGCCCTCAATCCGTTTACGGAGTATGACCCGTTCCTTGCGCTGGCGCGCGACGGGAAGATGTCGATGCGGCTGCGAATCTTCTTCTACATGCAGGACACGACGGCCGACCTGCCATTTCTGAAGGCGAGGCTCAACAATCAATTCCATGACTTCGGCGATGACTGGCTACGGGTCTCGGGAATCGGAGAGCGCATCTACAGCGGGCCTTTTCCGTTCACTGCGAATTCGTCGCCGGCGATTTATGAAGCGGCGGCGCGGCTGATCGCGCAGAAGGGATGGGCCTACGATGAACACGGGATGGGCCTTGCCGACGAGAAGGCATTCACCGATGTCTGGGAGCGGGTGAATCGGGAGACACCGCTTGCGACGCTGCACTGGTGCCTCGCCCATGTTCCGGGGATCGACGGAGAGACCCTAAATCGCCTGAAGGCGATGGGGGTGGGGGTCAGCCTGGCCGGCGGCCGCTACACCGCAACGACGCCCCCGCGCAACTCGCCCAGGGAGATCCCGCCGTTCCGCATGATTGCGAAGAGTGGAATCCATGCGGGATACGGAAGCGATGGCGGGACGGTCGCGCCGTTGAATCCATGGCTGCACCTGTATTACATGGTGACCGGCAAGAACAGCGCGGGCCAATTGGTAGCGGGCGGACAGACGCTGACCCGGGTGCAGGCGCTGCGTATGTATACGGCGAATCAGCCGTGGTTTACCGGAGAGGATGGCAAGCTGGGCTCGATCGAAGCAGGCAAACTCGCCGATCTTGTTGTGCTCAGTGACGATTTTCTCGATCCGGCCAAGGTTCAAGAGGAAGCGATCCGGCGGATCACCTCCGTTCTAACAATTGTTGGCGGCAAGATTGTTTACGATGGTGGCGCGCTTTCCATTCCTAAGTCACCGAGTTCGCATTGACAGGGTCCAGGCAG